>JAESQG010000122.1 GCA_016765265.1 Pseudomonadales bacterium
CATCGCTAACGAAAAAACCATATCCACTGACACCACCCTACAACAAGCGATTAGCTCTATGGCAGGGCTATTGATCGCCACCAGCGGCTGTCCTATTACTAGCTTCTTTAAGCCAATGGCATGGTACCATCATCCTTTTTCTACCCAGGAAGAAACGATTTTTAGGGCGACCTCTGCTTATCTGCTTAAACAGTATTTCTTGGAGAAATCGAATCAACCTTTTAATCACAGCTTAGAAGGGCTTAGTAAAATCTATGATGAAGTACACAAGGTCAATCGATCCATCGCTCGGCGCATCAGCTTAACCTTTGAATCGGACTCGGCCGCCAATGCCATTGTGCTCTTAGATCTTTTTACAACAATGCTACCCATTGCTATAGAAGATTCCTTGGAAGAAATAAAACATATTTTTATACGTTAAGAGTTTGTCCGCTAAGAGTTTGTCCGCTAAGAGATAGAAGGAAGTGATTTCCGATGAAAAGCACACAACCTGTCTTAGATAGAACCTCTATTATTGATTTAAATTTCAAGCAGGCTATGGCCAATAATCAATTCCCTAATCCTAAGGATNCNNTGGCATTAAAAGACATTNATTTANATAAAAATCAATGTCTGGATATATTCGATTCACAGTTGATTAGCCGCCACCTAGATTTGTTGGCCCGCCGCCTAAAAGAAATAGGTGCCTCATTCTATACCATTGGCAGTAGCGGTCACGAGAACAACGCAGTGTTTGGCCATGTATTCAATATTGAAGATATGGCGTTTCTTCANTATCGNAGTGGCGCTTTTATGGTCCAGCGAAGTAAGAAATTAACCTCTAATACCATTATCCGAGACAGCATTCTCTCACTGATGGCGGCAAAAGAGGACCCTATTTCATCAGGACGGCACAAGGTTTTTGGTAGCCTGTCCTTAAACGTCCCCCCACAAACCAGCACAATCGCCTCCCACATACCAAAATCCGTGGGTGCGGCTTACGGCTTAACAAAAGCAAAAGAGCTCGGTATAAAAGATAAAAAGATTCGCAATATCGTTTTATGCAGTTTTGGTGATGCCTCTTTTAATCATGCCTGCACACAAACCTCTCTTAACAGCGCTCAGTTTATCGCACACAATCATTACCCCCTGCCGATTTTATTTATTTGTGAAGATAATGGGATTGGTATTTCAGTGCCTACCCCATCAGATTGGATCAAATCAAATGTACAAGGCCGCACTGGGATACATTATATCGAAGCTAATGGACTCAGCATGGCCGACACCTTTCGCGCAACCAAGGAAGCGGAGCATATTCTGCGTGACCGCCAAGAACCGGTATTCCTGCATATCAAAACCGTTCGTCTTATGGGTCATGCAGGCTCAGATATCGAATCGGTGTATCGCAGTGATACCGACATTGAAAAAACGGAGACCGATGACCCACTCTTGCACAATGCAAAATTACTCATCGACGCAGCTTACGCCACACCGGATCAGCTGCTTGAACGTTATAACAATACGCGATTAACCGTTGATAGTGAGGCGGAGAAGCTAAGGGGTAAATTAGGCTTGCAAACGGTAGAGGAGATTAAAGCCAGTATTATTCCCAGGCCAAACCAAAAAAACGATCCCCCAGTACCATCATTGGAAGAAAGAAAAAAGGTCTTTGGCAAAAGCTGGAGCCAACTCAGCAAGCCTAGAAATCTAAACCAACATATCAATGCCGCGTTAACTGATTTAATGCTCCAGTATAGCAACGGCATTATTTTTGGAGAAGACATTGGGCGCAAAGGCGGTGTCTACAATGTCACCGCTGGTTTACAACAGCGGTTTGGACAACGTCGTGTGATGGATACAATCCTCGATGAGACCACTATTCTTGGAATGGCCATTGGCATGGGTGCCCAGGGTTTACTGCCCATACCAGAGATTCAATTCCTGGCCTACATACACAACGCTATCGATCAGCTGCGTGGCGAAGCAGCCACCCTCTCCTTTTTCTCTAACCAACAATTTACTAACCCCATGGTAATACGCGTCGCCGCGTTAGCCTACCAGAAAGGTTTNGGTGGTCATTTCCACAATGATAATGCCATCGCCTTTTTGAGAGAGATCCCCGGTATTATTATCGCTTGCCCCTCCAACGGAGAGGATGCCGGCAACATGCTGCGCGAGCTGTTCTATCAAGCGCATTGCAATGGGCGGGTATGCATATTTCTAGAACCCATTGCGTTATACATGACAAAAGATCTCCACGAAACAGGCGATGGGCTATGGATGTCCGCTTACGAACATTCTACTGACGAACATTCAAACATGCGCATTCCAGTGGGTGTAGTGGCCTCCCATTACAGTAGTGATCTCGAAACCAAAGAGGCCGACATCGCCATTATTTCCTATGCCAACGGTACTTACTTATCGAGACGGGCGCAGAAGGTGCTACAAGAGCAACATCATATCAGCAGCAAACTGATTGACCTGCGTTGGCTGTCACCNCTACCAGAACAACAGTTAAAAGCACAACTCACAGGCTATAAAAAAATATTGGTAGTAGACGAATGTCGACGAACTGGAAGTCTAAGTGAACAAATCATTTCCTGGATTACGGAAAACTGTGAACTTAACCCCAGAACAAGCCGCTTAACCGCTGAAGATTGTTTTATACCGATTGGGAAGTCNTGGCAATATCTCTTACCCTCAAAAGACAGTATNGTTGAGGCCGCTATCGCNCTNCATCAACAAACCTANNGNCNTATTCATAGCCTNCTGANATTTATGCTATTATTTTTACCGTGCCTAGCCTTAACTTGTCCCAAGAGCTATAAATAATGACATTGCGAGAAACCAATATAGCAAAACTCAAACAAGAGACTTTCGATGTGTTGATACTCGGCGGCGGTATTAATGGCGCTGTTTCCGCTGCGGCCTTAGCCACTAAAGGTTTCAAGGTTGCCTTGATTGATAAGGGCGACTTNGCNGGNTTTACNAGCTCTAATTCNTCTAATCTCGCCTGGGGNGGCATTAAATACTTAGAGAACTTTGACTTCCTCTTGGTCAATAGACTCTGCAAAAGCCGAAATCACTTGATGAAAAGCTACCCGTCAACCGTTCAAGAGATNCGTTTTTTTACCACGATACAGAAAGGCTTTCGACTCCCCGTTATCTTCGTATACTTTGGAACCCTCCTGTACTGGTTAATAGGCCGGTTTTTTACCCAACCCCCCCGTTATCTCAGTAAAAAACAAATTAATGCAGAAGAGCCAACGGTCAATACCAGCAACCTGAAAGCAGGATTTGAATATTCAGATTGTTACCTCTATGACAATGACGCGCGGTTCGTGTTTAATTTTATTCGCTCTAGTTTAAATTTCGGCTGCATCGCTGCTAATTATGTGGAGTCCNTCGGCGCNANAAGACAAAATAACATCTGGACAGTCTCTGCAAAAGATTGCGTTAATGGCTTAGGCTTTCAGATAAAGGCCAAAGCGCTGATCAACGCCTGCGGTCCTTATGTGGATGCGCATAATCAGATGACACAGCAAGCCACCGCCCATCACCACGTCTTCTCTAAAGGCATCCACCTAATGGTGGATAAAATAACAGATAATAAAAGAGTCCTCGCTTTTTTTGCCAGTGATGGTCGCTTATTTTTTGTGATTCCCATGGGGCCTAAAACCTGTATCGGCACAACTGACACCCGCGTCGATGACCCCATCACCGAAGTGACGGATGAGGATCGACAATTTGTGCTCGACAATGTCAACGCTCTACTAAAACTACCCAAGCCTTTGACTAAGACCGACATCATTGCTGAACGATGTGGCGTGCGCCCCCTTGCGGTGAATAAACCTAACAACAAAAATTCTAAGGACGGGCATGCTAGGGGCAAGAGCGGTAAAGGAAAAGCTGATTGGATGAAACTTTCGCGCAAACACGCCGTAGATGCTAACAACGAGGATCAGCATCTCAGTATATTTGGTGGCAAATTAACGGACTGTATTAATGTCGGCGACGAAGTTGTCAGAGCGTTAATAAAAATGGGCGTTCATATCCCTTATCCTGGAAAAAAATGGTATGGTGAGCCCCATAAAAGTATTCAAGAAGAATACCTGCATCAAGCTAAACTCATGGATTTAGACAGTCTCACCCACAGCTCNTCATCAGAACCCCTCACCTCTCGGCTCTGGCGACGATACGGGGCAAACGCTCTGGGTCTACTGGAAAATATCCGCAATGACCCCAGGGATGCAGAATTACTAATTGAAAATGCAGAGTACACTCGCTGTGAANTAGAGCAAGCGGCACAACGAGAGATGATTACAAAACTGGAGGACTTTCTTCGGCGGCGTTCAAAAATATCACTGGTGGTTAACGAAGAGAATTTGAAAAATTCTCCCGGATTAATGGAAGCTTGTCACATCCTCTTCGGCNACCTTGCTCAAGAAAAATATGATGAGTATTTTAAGAACAACGTATGAGACTCATTTAGAAAAGTCGTTTATGAAATTTTCTAAGCATCCCCTATTTCATCTACTTATTACCCTCACCCTAAATCTACTAATGGTATCCAACGTCATGGCATACTCCACGTTACCGGGACTCGATCCGTTAAACAAAACCTTACAACAACTTTTAGAAAAAACGGTGGAGGAAAAAGGTAGCCATTATAAACCGCGTACAAAATACTTAGACTTACACGCCGCGAATTTACAAAACACCGATTCACAAGACAGCAACTCGCAAATTAAAGCAAAATACGTCAATAGACTGATTTTGGAAACTAGCCCCTACCTACAACAACACGCCCATAATCCGGTCAACTGGTATCCTTGGGGCGACGAGGCATTTGAAACTGCACGACGCCTAAACATACCTGTGTTAGTCAGCATTGGATACTCTACCTGCCATTGGTGCCATGTGATGGAAGAAGAATCCTATGACAACGAAGACACTGCTCGATATTTGAATACCCATTTTATCGCCATCAAAGTAGATCGGGAAGTGCGTCCCGACATTGATGAAATATATATGACGGCCTTACATCTTATGAATCAGCGTGGCGGTTGGCCGTTGAATATTTGGCTCACAGCCGACAAAGAACCATTTTACGGCGGCACCTATTTCCCGCCTACAGATGCCTATAATCGGCCCAGCTTTATGCGAGTATTGACCACTCTNTCTGAGCAATATCAGNATGACCCAAAAAAAATAACTGNTTTNGCGCAGAGATTGACGCAATCCCTGCGCGACCATTTGGAGGGAGAGGGGCAACAGTTNGCAACACAAATTGTTAACAGTGCAGCGATCAAGGCCAGTAAGACTTGGTACGTGGAGCATTTTGACGACGATTGGGGAGGTCTGAATCAATCGATAAAATTCCCCTCTTCCTTCTCAAATCGTCTCATGATGCATTATTACCGTCGAAGCCAAGATCAAGCGGCGTTAGACATGATAGAGCTCACCCTAACAAAAATGTCCCAAGGGGGCATGTACGATCAAATTGGAGGTGGATTTCATCGGTACTCCACCGACACACACTGGCTAATCCCTCACTTTGAAAAAATGCTTTATGACAATGCCTTGTTAGCCACAGTCTATATCGAAGCCTGGCAGCTAACAGGAAATCCGCTATATGAAACGATAGCCCGTGACACCTTAGATTACATNTTGCGGGAAATGACCTTAACCAACGGGGGATTTTATTCTGCCACCGATGCNGATAGCCTCACTCCNGCGGGCGAAGTAGAGGAAGGNTGGTACTTCACTTGGACTCTTGATGAGCTGGCACTNATTCTNGANAAAAACGAGNTCNCNCTGGCTGTNGANTATTTNGGCATGACAGAGGCCGGCAACTTTGAAGGACGCAATCTCCCGCAGCGATGGATCGACAGCTCAGAGGTGGCCGATAAATTTAATCTCACTCAGCAACAACTCCACAAAAAGATTCAACGCATTAAAAGCAAACTCTACCAACATCGAAATACCCGCCCGGCCCCGTTACGGGATAACAAGATACTAGTGTCCTGGAATGGCTTGGTCATCTCCGCTCTCGCCAAGGCCGGCTCAGCACTGGATGATGCAAAGTACACTCTAGCGGCAACACAAGCAGCCCGGTTTATCGAACAGAATCTACAAACAAAACAAGGCCGATTAATTCGAGTTTATCAAGAAGGTCAAACTTCAGGAGCGGCATTTTTAGAAGACTACGCCTTTCTTATCGCGGGCCTTATAGACCTTTACGAAGCTGATTTTGATCTACACTGGTTGCAGTTGGCTATGACTCTACAGGAGCAGTTGCAAACCCATTACAGCGACGCAGTGAATGGCGGGTACTTCCGCACCGCCGATGATCATGAAAAGTTATTGGCTCGCGAGAAAAACAAAAATGATGGTGCAATACCCTCCGGTAATTCAGTCGCTATTCTCAACCTACTCAGACTACATCAATACAGTTTGGAACAACGCTATCAGGACTTTGCGTTGCTGAGCTTGAGAGCCTTCACGCCGTATATTGAGAAGAATCCCACACAGCTTGCGGAGATGCTGTTGGCTTTAGATTACCTCGATGATGAGGTAAAAGAGATAATTATCGTTCATCCTACTAGTGGAGAAAAAAACGAAGAGCTTGAAAGAACTGCTCGGCAAACTTACCTTCCCAATAAAATATTAGTGATTAACCAACAAAATTCAATCGCATCGACGGCCGAGATAATTCCCCTAGTAGAAGGCAAAATTGCTATTGGGAATAAAAGTACAGCCTACGTGTGCTATCAGCGCATATGTAAACTGCCTACGCAAGAAGTGGCAGTACTACGCAACCACCTAGCCCAAATTGAGCCACTGGAGAACCAAACCGCTCAGGATTAACCCTGGCGATTACTCTCGCTCACTATATCATGTATAGGTTTTACTCAGCACGTGACGATATCCGCTGAAAATGTAGTTTCATAGCGAATGTTCTCACTATCTGATTGAATTTCAAGGAGTAACAACTATACCTAAACACTATAGGGATTTTTGGCTCGCCAACCGAATCCATCCTAAATGTGCCACTACTTTTGGAGTAAAGAGAATGGCCCCAAGAAAACCAATCGTGATAATAGTCCTGCTATTGACCACCTTGTTTTTTTATAGTGGTGATGGCTGGTCGATGACAGATCAACAATTAGAAGACCGCATCAAACAACTAGAGAAAAAACTGAAGAAAGAGAAGAGAAAAGCATCCAAACGAGCCAAATCCATCGGAAAGAAATTCGAAAAATCCCAAGATAGACTTCAATTTAATGGCTTCGTGTCTGGCGGAGTAGCCACCAGTGACGTAGCAGCTGAGCACATAATAGGCATCAAAGACAACCCAGTCTACGCCGTCGATACAATCATTGGGCTACAAGCTAATTTCAGTATCAATAAGAAAAGTGAAGCGGTGCTGCAATTAGTGGCTCGCGGAAACCAAGCAAACGATGTGGAAGCGGAGTGGGGTTACCTTAGCTACTCTTTTAAACCTACTATTACTATGCGAGCAGGTCGGTTGCGAGCCCCCTTCTACATCAATTCAGAAGTTTTGGAAGTGGGTTACGCGTATCCCTGGGTTCGCCCTCCCATTGACATCTATAATCAGGCGCCGCCCACCTCTTATTACGGCGTAGACTTAACCTTAGATTATTCGTTTATGGGGTGGGACAACAGCGTTCAATTCATTAATGGTAGCGACACATTGACTATAGGGGATATAGCTGAGGCTGATCTGGATAAAATGTACGGTATGATTTTAACTTTTACTCATGGGCCTTTTACCTTACGAGCTGGAGGTATGAAAGCCGGAATAAACATCATTGGAGAGTTTAATCTTGTTGCACCCCAATCCGTTCTCGACTCCCCTGCGTATCAAAGTCTGGTGAATCCTGTACCTAGTTTAATAGGTGATTATGAGTATTTCCTTGCCACAGAATTATTCAACGCTAATTCCGGTATGTTCAGCTCAGCGTTTGACGCCGGTTTATTTCTCTCTACGGCATTTGACCTAAGTTCACTGGAATTTCTGAATCTCGGCGTTAGTTATGACGATGGCACCTGGGTGGTGCTAACCGAAGGTACCAAACTAAACATGACGGGTGAATTTCTCAACATAAGCGCCTTTTACACCACTATTGGTCGTCACTTTAATAAGTTTTTGCCCTTTGTGATGTACAGCAATTCTTACACTACCGATACCGGTCTTATAGCAAGTTCCATCGGTGAGTTTATTCCCCCATTGGTTAACGGATTGGGGTTTGCCGTGGTTAAACAGCAGACCTACTCCATCGGATTACGTTGGAACCCACGTTCGGATTTAGCGCTAAAAATACAGTACGATCATATGACGCAGATGGAAGGCACCAACGGCAAGTTTCTTACTAGTCCAGGTGCTAACGCCGATTTATATAGTTTCGTCATTGACGCCGTATTTTAGGAGAATAGCAGATGAAAAATGTGATCTTAAGCTTATTACTTTTCCTAACTTTCAATACTGTTGTGCTGGCGGACATCGCGGTGGTGGTTCACCCAGACAACTCTTTAAGCAGCGCATCTATCAACAATGTATCAAGAATATTTCTTGCGAAGATGAAAGTCTTTGGTAACGGTGAAAAGATCAAGCTTTTTGACCTAGAGGAAACTAACCCGTTGCGTACCCTGTTTTATCAAAAGGTCCTTAATAAATCGGCCGGTCAAGTTAGAGCCTATTGGACTCAGTTGATATTTACGGGTAAGGGGAAACCGCCTAAAGTATTGCTCGACAGTGAAGAAATCGTTGAAGCCGTAGGTCATGATATTAACTCCATTGGTTATGTGAACGTTGAAGCGGTCAATGATTCGGTTAAAGTCCTACTCACCATCACAGAGTAGACCCCGTCTTACCC
The DNA here is from genome assembly GCA_016765265.1 of Pseudomonadales bacterium. GTDB lineage: Bacteria > Pseudomonadota > Gammaproteobacteria > Pseudomonadales > DC-out160 > DC-out160. The sequence continues at coordinate 8,880 of JAESQG010000122.1, forward strand.
TGTGATGGTTTCGGCCGCTATAGAGCTTTTCTTACCTACCCCCACAAGTAGCCCCTCTCGCACCACCGAGTCATGCACTAATTTTAACCACCGTCAATGTAGATAATAACCCGCTCTTACCCCTAAAAATCATTAGCTAAACTGCCTCTGGGAACTTAAAATACGGTGGTTGATCAACGACCCGTTATTTGTCTCATTTTTACCCCTACCTCGCGATATTGACGCTAAACATTTTCAAGACAGGACATTTCAATGACTTCAATTTTTATTACCGGTGCCGCTTCAGGTATCGGAGCCGCTACCGCTAAATACTTCTCTCAGCGGGGCTGGTATGTTGGTCTCAGCGACATCAATGGGGGTAATTTGCAGAATATGACCGCTGGCTTTGGCAACAATCGGTTCAGTATCCATGAGGTGGATGTTACTAAACATACCCAATGCCGTCGGGCATTGAAGGACTTTACCGAAAAGACCAATGGACAACTAAACGTGTTATTCAATAATGCGGGCATTCTTACGGTTGCGCCCTTTGAAGATATTACGCCAGCTCAACATGGCAAGATCATTGATATCAATGTCAAAGGCGTCATTAATATGTCTCATGCGGCGTTCCCGTATCTTAAGTCCACGCCTAAAGCCCAGGTGATTAGTATGAGTTCCGCTTCCGCCATGTATGGCATCCCCGACTTTTCCAGCTACTCTGCCAGCAAATTTGCTGTTCGGGCCCTCACGGAGGCCCTCGATATCGAGTGGGAAAAATATGACATTACGGTATCAGATGTGATGCCCCCTTTTGTCAAAACACCCATGGTAGAAACGCTGACCTCGGATTCTCCAATACTCAAGAATTCGCCAGTTAACCTATCAGCAGAAGACATCGCTCAGGAGGTCTTTTCGCTAACTCAATCGAGAGAATTACATCGACCGGTAACAGCTCAAATGAAACTGACCTGGCAGCTCACTCGCCACCTACCCGCTAAACTTGGCCGACAAATTTTCAAAAAACTGTATTCTGGTTAAAACTCTATTCCGGTTAAAAACTCCTTTCCGGTTAATAGCGGTTAACACTGGTCCTATCGCTGTAGTAATATACTTTACGTAGCCCAGATTAATCATTCAATCATGTTCACCAAATGGAAGGTCATCTCATGCTAAAACTCCACGGATACCCCGTCAGNAACTATTATAATATGGTCAAACACGCNCTGCTTGTTAAAGGCATCGACTTTGAAGCAGTGGATGCACGCCCTGATCAGGCGCCAGAAATGCTCGCAAAAAGCCCCATGGGGAAAGTACCCTTTATTGAAACTGAGCAAGGGATACTCACCGAAGCCAATATTATTCTTGAATATCTAGATGAGGTTTATCCCGACAAGCCGCTTTACCCAGCTGATCCATTTGAAAAAGCGAGAGTCAAACAAGTATTGAAGACGGTGGAACTCTATATAGAAGCNCCTGCTCACACTTTGGTNCCTGAATTGCTGGGCCGGGAAAAAGTCAGTGATGAAACNAAGAAAAATGCGAGCCTTATGCTAAGCCGCGGTCTTCCCGCCTTTCAACAGCTGGCTTCATTTAGCCCTTATGCCTGCGGNGATAGCCTCACGGCAGCNGATATATTAATTTATTACTCCATCAAACTTGCCAAAGCCACGGGTAAGGTTATTTTAAAGCGGGATATCGTAGGAGAAGTAGAAGGACTTGCAGCACTCATGTCCTTAATAGACGACACCGAAGTAGCTCAAAAGGTGGTCGCCGATAACAAAGCTGCATTGAAAGCAATGCAGGCTTAAACCCAAACCAAACCCCTATAGCCGTGTTCCTGTGAAACAGTGTTAATGATAGAACAACAGCTCAAGCAGTGGCAAAAACCAGAAATATTGTTGATGTTAATGGCTATTGGGGTGCCGCTTTCCTTTTCTACCTGGATGGCCTTGCTGAATAATTTTGTTATCGAACAAGGCCAGTTCACAGGCGCAGAGATTGGGCTATTACAAAGCCTGCGAGAAGTACCGGGCTTTTTAGCCTTTACTGCCGTCTTCTTATTGCTTATTTTTCGCGAACAAACATTCGCTTTACTTTCCTTAGCAGCCTTAGGCGCGGGTGTCGCACTCACTGGTTTTTTCCCCAGCACCATTGGCCTNTATTGCACAACNGTTTTTATGTCTGTGGGGTTTCACTACTACGAAACCATGCAAACTTCACTCAGNTTACAATGGTTACCTAAAGACAAAGCNCCNGCGATNTTAGGAAAAATAGTTGCCGCAGGATCATTCGCTTCTATTCTGGCCTATGGCNTCATTGGCTTAACGGGGATTTTNTTTGNTTTGCCCTATCAATGGGTTTATTTATTCGCGGGTATTTGCACCATATCTGTAGCATTGATATGCGCTTTTCTGTTTCCTAAGTTTCCGCAAAAAGAAGCACAACATAAACACTTGGTATTGCGTAAACGCTATTGGCTTTATTATTCTTTAACTTTTCTCGGCGGTGCTCGACGACAAATTTTTGTTGTCTTCGCTGGCTTTATGATGGTTGAAAAATTTGGTTATACTGTTTCTAGTATTGCCTTACTTTTTTTAGCCAACCATGTCATTAATCTTTACGCTGCCCCGAAAATCGGTGTACTTATTGGCAAAATTGGTGAACGTAATGCGTTAACCTTGGAGTACATGGGGCTCATCATTCTTTTCATCGCCTATGCTTTTGTGGAAAATTCTACTATNGCGGCCGGCTTATATATTATTGATCATTTGTTTTTTTCCATGGCCATCGCAATNAAAACCTATTTCCAAAAAATAGTAGACCCGAAAGATATTGCTTCATCGGCGGGGGTTAGTTTTTCNATTAATCATATTGCTGCCGTGGTTATACCGGCTTTACTAGGTCTGCTTTGGTTATCATCGCCTAAATTTGTTTTTCTAATAGGTGCTGGTTTTGCACTGCTATCTTTAACACTGGCTCGTAATATCCCTCAAAAGCCGGATCAATTCACGGTGGCTTGCTGGGGGAACATTCCGGCCCCCCATTGAACTAAGCCTAAGCACTCATCTGTGTATTACATTCATCTTTCCATTACATTCATCTCTGCATTAATTTTTTCAAATACTCCCCAGTATAAGATCGCTTCCTTTTACAAATAGTAGCAGGCGTTCCCTGGGCAACGATCTTCCCGCCTTTGTTGCCGCCTTCTGGCCCCATATCGATTACCCAGTCTGCCTCAGCAATCACATCTAAATTATGCTCTATCACTATTACTGAGTTCCCCGCGTTAACCAAACGGTGTAGCACTCTCACTAGTTTCTCTACATCCGCCATGTGCAATCCCACAGTGGGTTCATCTAAAATATAGAGAATGTGTTGACCTATAGACTTTATGTTCATCTTGGCTTTGGACAGTTCAGCCACTAACTTAATCCGCTGAGCTTCACCGCCACTCAAGGTAGGGCTTTGTTGTCCCAGCGTTAAGTAACCTAAACCCACATCTTGTAGTAGCTGCAACGCATGATGAATAGGAGGTACCGATGAAAAATACTCAGTGGCATCTTCTACATTCATCATCAAAACCTCGCCAATGTGTTTTTCCTTATAACGTACTGTCAAAGTTTCATCATTGAACCGCCACCCGCGACAATCCTCACACTCTACCCTCACATCAGGTAAAAAATTCATTTCCACTTTACGCATACCATGACCACCACAAGTCCCACACCGACCATCGCCGGTATTAAAGGAAAAGCGCGTGGGTTTGTAGCCTCGCAGACGTGCATCCACTGTTCCCGCAAAGAGTTTGCGTATCTGATCCCAGATACCGATATAGGTGGCAGGGCAAGATCGAGGGGTTTTACCAATAGGCGTTTGATCTACTTCGAGAATTCGCCATATGCTGCCCCAGCCCTGAATCTCGTCACAGCCTTTCCAATTGATTTTTTTCGTCCTTTTCTTTTTTCCCGGTACGTTAATAATCGGTCGTAAGTTCCCCTGAAGTACGGATCGAATTAACGTGCTTTTACCGCTACCACTCACTCCCGAGACACAGACCAAGCGACGCAAAGGGATCTCCACGTCCACGTTGGCTAGATTATTTTGATGAGCACAATGGATAGCCAGTTTTTCCGCACCCCATCGTTGACGCATCTCTTGATCCACCAGCCCCTTCATGGGGTGACGCAACGGATTTGCGACGAATTGGCCTGTAATAGAATTTTTATTTTTTAACAACTGTGGCAAAGTTCCTTGAGCAACCACCTCCCCGCCATTGATACCAGCACCCGGTCCCATATCNATAATATAGTCGGCTTCTAGTNTCGTGTCTTCATCGTGCTCTACCACTAACACTGTATTACCCTGCTGTTGTAACTCACGCAGGGTTGATATCAGTCGCCGATTATCCCTTGCATGCAGGCCGATAGTNGGTTCATCAAGAATATAACAGACACCTTGCAAGTTCGAGCCTAATTGCGAGGCCAATCGAATGCGTTGCGCCTCACCACCACTGAGCGTGGGCGCCGCCCGATCAAGCGTTAAGTACCCTAAGCCCACCTTATTTAAAAACTGCAACCGCCCGGTCAACTCCACCATCAGNTCTCTAACAATCTCACTTTCNTTTTTTGACAATTTCAACTTCGAAAACCATAAATTGCTTTCATCCACGGTAAAACTCGCCAATTGAGCAATGGAATGTGACCGGAATTGTACGGCTAACGCGGTGTCATTCAAACGCTGCCCATCGCAGTGATGGCAGTGTTTTTCACCCACAGTATCGTCCTCTTCTCCCTTACGCCATTCTTGCTCCTCGCCCGTTTGTTCTTCGTCAAAGTTTTTGATCAGCACACCCGTTCCATAGCAGCCTACACACCATCCGTGNTTTGAGTTATAGGAAAATAATCTAGGGTCNAGNTCATCGAAGCCCTGCCCACAGCCAGGACAGGAACGCGAGGTTGAAAAGAGAACGTCTTTATTTTTATCCTTGCTAATATTTACCTTTTTCTTTGTAATCTTCTTAGTTTTTTCCTTCTTAGTTTTTTCCTTGCCTATTTTTTCTGGCGAAATAATGACGANGCCGTTACCCAGCTTTAGTGCGTGCTCCAAAAGTGTCATTAACTGCACTTCNTTCTTTGCTGCTATCTGGCAATCGCCAACAGGCAACTCTATATCGTGCTCTTTATAACGGTCCAAAACCGGCCAAGGATCGGTTGCNAGATATTCGCCGTCCACNCGCAATTGTTCAAACCCTTTATCTGCAGACCATTTTGCTAATTCCTTATAAATCCCTTTTCTCGCAACTACCATGGGTGCTANCAATTTAATTTTCTGCCCACGATACTCTTTTAGCAATCGGGCCAATATGGCTGCTGATGTCTGCGGCTCAATGGCATCACCACAGTCAGGACAATGCTGAGTACCCAATTTTACGTAAAGCAATCGAATAAAATGATAAATCTCGGTGAGTGTCGCTACCGTACTTTTTCGCCCTCCTCGACTGGTGCGTTGCTCTATAGCCACCGTAGGAGGGATACCATGAATAGCGTCCACGTCAGGCCGTGAAGCCGATTGTATAAATTGACGTGCGTAGGCATTTAGCGATTCAAGATAACGACGCTGCCCCTCACCAAAGACNATATCAAAGGCAACAGTGCTTTTGCCACTGCCACTCACCCCGGTTATAACGGTAAACTTATCAAGCGGAATAGTGATATCGATATTCTTTAAATTATGTTCTCTCGCATGATGAATCTGAATTTCACGTTTGACTGACACCGGTTTTTTCCGGTCTGTTTCTGCCGAAGCTATATTTGCTAAATCTTTTCTTGTTGAACCCGACACATAGGTGGCTGCTAGCTCAGCTACCTTTTGCCCTTGTCCCAAGGAGTCATTGTACTCTCGCAAAGCAATGCCGGTGTGAGTGTTCTGTTTCGCTACCGCTTGCGGGGTGCCCTCCCCTGTGCGTTGGCCCCCACCTTCACCCCCCTCTGGACCAATATCTATAATCCAATCTGCTGCCCGAATAACATCAAGATTATGCTCGATCACTAAGAGCGAATGCCCAGCCATAATTAATTGCTGAAACGCTTTCATCAGAGTGGCAATATCATCGAAATGCAGACCCGTGGTGGGTTCATCAAATAAAAATAGCGTACCATTGACAGATTCATTCGATGGCTTTCTGCGCTTTTTTTTCTTNGCNATATTATTTTTTGCCANATGTCCCGCTAACTTTAANCGTTGTGCTTCACCACCACTGAGAGTCGGCACCGNCTGNCCCAATTCAACATACTGTAGACCGACGTCTGCTAAGGGCTGTAAACTTTGCACCACCTCCGGCNNATCAGCAAAAAAAACCAGAGCCTCCGCTACAGTTAACTCTAAAACATCTGCAATAGACTTGGCTAGGCCAGCACCCCCTAATAAGGTAATCTCTAGAATTTCNTTGCGATAGCGCNTGCCATCACAATCNCCACAACGTAAATAAACNTCACTTAAAAACTGCATTTCCACATGTTCAAAGCCGTTGCCAGAGCAAGTGGGACAACGACCATTACCAGAATTAAAGCTAAAAGTTCCTGCAGTATAAGACCTTTCCTTTGCTAGCGGCGTAGCTATGAACAACTTTCTAATGACATCAAATGCGCCCACGTAGGTAGCCGGAATGGATCGNGTAGTTTTGCCGATCGCACTCTGNTCCACCAAGACTACATCATCTATATATTGATGACCTTTTATAGCTTGGTGCGCACCAGGGGTTTCTACTGTATTGCCTTTTATTTTGCATATTGCTGGGTATAACACATCTCTCATTAAGGTTGATTTACCTGAGCCACTGACACCGGTGATACAGACTAAACAGTTAAGAGGAATATCAATGTCTATATTTTTTAGATTATGCTCACTCGCACCGACCACCTGTAATTTGTGTTTTTGTAATTTGTGTTTTAGTAGCGCGTTTTTACCCGGCCCAAGCTTTGCCTCTGCTCCATCAACAGAATCCTCAAGCGATTTATTAACATTGTAAGTAACAGACTTTTTTCCTGTGAGGTATTGGGCCGTGAGCGACTCGCGATTACGCAGAAGCGCTTTAGGTGTACCGAAAAATCCAATNTCACCGCCCAGCTTCCCTGGACCGGGACCGATATCNAANACACGATCAGCAGCCATAATCACTTGTGGATCATGCTCTACCACTAACAANGTATTGCCTGCATCCCGTAANCGATGCAGTACTTGTACCAGCCGATTAATATCTCGGGGATGTAAACCGATACTGGGCTCATCTAACACAAATAAGGTATTAACGAGAGAAGTGCCTAAGGCAGTAGTCAAATTTATACGTTGNACCTCACCACCACTGAGGGTGCGCGATTGTCTGTCTAAAGTGAGATACCCTAAACCTACTTCTAACAAATAACCCAGACGTGATCGAACCTCCGTTAGCAGCAGCTCTCCCGCCTCGTCGAATTGAGTGGGCAGTTTCACCTTGGTAAAAAATTCCGCACATTGCGCTAAAGGCAGCTGCATAATTTGATGCACATTGAGAGTNTCTATTCGCCACCACAAAGCACTGGGTTTCAACCTAGCACCGTGACACTCCGGACAAGTAGTGTAAGAGCGGTATTTTGAAAGCAATACCCGCACATGCATTTTGTAGGCTCTAGCTTCTAACCATCTAAAAAACCCGCTAATGCCGAACCAAACACCATCAGACCAACGACCCTCTCCCTCGATGATCCAAGCCCTNTGCTTCTTNGTCAATTTCTTCCATGGGGTGGTGATAGGCACTTTCTTGCGTTTAGCAAATTTAATCAGGGCCTCTTGAATCTCAACATTNCTNGGGGTTTGAAACGGTTTAATTGCNCCTTCTTCCAGAGACTTAGATTCATCGGGAATAACCAATCCATAATCCACCCCAATGATACGCCCAAAACCACGACATGATACACAGGCNCCAATGGCAGAATTAAAAGAAAATAAACTAGGCGTTGGATCAGCGTAACCAATATCACATTGAGANCAATGGTGATGGCTGGAATATCGCCATGGCTCCCCAAGGTTTTTATCCTCATCCAGTGGATACACCAGCACATGGCCGTTGCCATGATGTAACGCCGCTTCAATAGACTCTGTTAGGCGTTCATTATTGCTAGCTCGTAGCACTAATCGGTCTTGTATCACTTCAAGGTTTTTCTTACTGCGCTTATGGATGCGCGTATACCCTTGCTGATTCAGCATTTGAACCACTTCATCATCAGTAAAATTGTCGGGTATTTTAATGGGCAAACAAATAATGCAGCGCTGATCGGGAAGCGCTATTTTATAAAGTGATTTTACTATGCTTTGGGCAGACTCCCTTGTGACTTCCTGATCACACTGATAACAAAATAATCGTGATAATCGCGCNAANAACAANTTAATATAGTCNTTTAACTCGGTCATAGTACCCACGGTAGAGCGTGATGTACGTACCGGGTTCGTTTGATTGATGGCAATGGCGGGAGGAATCCCTTGTATGCTGTCAACGCTAGGCTTATCCATCCTGTCGAGGAACTGTCGAGCATAGGCTGAAAAGGTTTCTACATACCGGCGTTGGCCTTCTGCATAAATAGTATCAAAAGCCAAAGTAGACTTACCGGACCCACTAACACCGGTGACTACGATGAGTTCATTAGTGGGTAGCTCTAGATCGAGATTTTTTAGGTTATTTTGACGAGCACCCTTTATGACTATTGAATCTCGACTCATTTCTGAAATCTACTCTGTTGGTAACTATTTATTGATCCGTCATACTAAATGAAATCCGGAACTAAATGAAATCTGAACTCCATTTAGTTCCGCGACTGTATGATATTTAGGACTAGGTGATATTAGGGACCAGATGATCTTCGGGACTAAGCGACAACTGAATCCGCCATATCATTGAAATCAGCATCATATGTCCCGTTAAAGAGATCACAAACGGGAAAGTTCCAGCTTTTCTCAAAGGAGAGTTCGCGGATTTGGTAACCCTCCACCAAGCGTTGCAGCCATGGGTTCACACTAAACAAATGCTCAAAATCAGTACCACTATCGGTCAACTCGTAAAACCAACCAAATTGCTTAAATAATTCAAACAAGCTGATGGTATCGAGGCTCATGGACAACATAAAATCACCTGCTTCTGTTTTTTGAATAAACTGTCGCTCTCGCAAATTTTCTCGCACTTCATCCCACTGACTCTGCATAAGTTGTGGTAGTAAACTCAGTAATTGTTTATCTGAAAGAGCTTGCCCCTTGCGTTGTGCGACCCAAAAACAATGCAATACCAACAGTGTCGCAACCACAATATTAAGTGAGCGAGATTGCCACCGATAAGTCGATAATGCTCTGGTAAAAACGCCGCCCAACAACACGATAATCCAAGATAAATAAAGCCAAATTAAAAATAGAGGAATGACAGCAAAAGCACCATACACCAGTTTGTAAGTAGGGAAATACGCAATGAACAGGGAAAAACTTTTCTTTGCTAATTCAAACACAACGGCTGCACCAAACCCGCCAATAATTCCTTTATCAATAGGCACCTTGCAATTGGGCACTGCAATATACAGCAAACTAAAAGCAAATCCAGTCAACATCAAGGGCAACATGGCCAACAGTAACCATTGAATACCCATCAACTCTATGGTCTCAGATAGCAATTTTATGGAGGTAATATAAGAGCTAATCATAAAACCTATACCCAACAATAATGGGCCCAGGCTCAGTACGGCCCAGTAACGCAGAAAACTAATAAGACCTTGCCTCGGCTCAGGCACATGCCAAATTCGATTAAATGTTTTTTCAATTCTGAACAACATCATTAAAGAGGTGACAAACAACATAGCCACACCAACAGCCGTTAGATTTGTCGCTTGATTAGAAAAGTCAGATAAATAAGCCCGAATCTCCTCTCCACTGCTCGGTATAAAATGCTTAAATAACCACGCCTGCATTTGATCTCCCACATCATGCAGTGTAGAAAAAGAGGATAAAATGGTGTACATCACCGCCATAAACGGAACAATGGCTAACAATGTTGTCAAGGTTAGTGCTGACGCCGACTCCAAACAGCGAATAGTTTGGAGTTGTCCCACTACGTAACGAATAAATCGATTGGTTTTGTTAAGGAGTTGATCGCGCTCAGTCATTTAAATCTTCTTATTAATATAAAGCAAAAGACTACTCGTTTTCCCATTCACTTATTTCCAGTTCAACGATCTCAAAATGGTCTTCAAGCTCTATCATAAACTCATCAACACTTTGATTACCCAATATCTTCACGATAGGCGGTCGAAGTACTTGTGAGTATTCTGGAGAAGCTTTGAAGTCTGATTCACTAAATTTGACAAAGCTGAAAATAACAACTGCTCCTATCCCTGTCACTGCAAATGCAATCATCCATTTTTGATGAATGTGCGTTGCATAAGACAAGTTATATTTGAGCAGCGCTGCCACAAGAATAAAAACACAAACTTGAATAAAGATGTCTTCCATCAATACACTGTTGGTCATGTATTCTATATAACCTTCCACAAGACCCACTAAACTAATAGCCGCTAAGACCAATGATGTATAAAATGGTTGGGCAAAAAAATGCGGTTGGTGATGCAATATTCGACCTGCAAGAGCCCACTGGCCTGCCCAGCCAATTCCCGCCAGAACGATAATCAAGCTAGTCATCGCCATATTTACCCATTTAAATTCAGTCATTAAAATCGAGTACTCGCTCAATCCTGAAATCAAGCACGCTAATGTCAACATTAGAAGAGGTATCAAGGGTCGTAGCATCGAATTATGTAACCAGCGGGAAAAAACCATCGCGCGCGTTGCATCTGTTGGATGATCTTCAGCTAGTAATATCAAATGGGTTCTACCCAGAATCAGGTTATCCCCAGAGCCTATCAGAAAACAAGGGTGTTTATTATTGACCGGCTCATCGTTGACCATAACTGGGTTGGTGAAATCCATAACCTCCATATTCCAACCCTCTTCAGTACGGAAAAAACGAACCTGCTCAGCTGCAACAAAAGGGTCTGAAAGAACAAGATCATTTTTTAAGGCTCGCCCAACACTAAGGGAGTCAGCCTTAACTTTTACAAATTCTGTCAGCCTCCCGTGGCGTAAACCCAACCGAATAACTAACGACTCCATTCGATGACCTCCAGAAACTTTCTCACTAGCGCCCGCACCTTATCCTGACTAATACCTACCGCCATGACCCGAACAATCAAACCTTTATCATTGGTATCCACCGATGCAACCACGAGGCTCGCGTCATAAAGTCCTCGATATTTTTTATATGCACGTAGGCAGCTCGATACTTTCCATTCATGTTGACTAAGGGCAACAAAATCGGTGTGGCAAGAAAAATTCGTCGCATCTTCTTTACTATACACATTATTTAAGCCGCGATGATCGAATCGCCTTTCCATCAAATGATAAAACTGAAAGCTGTTCAGTTGCCTAGACTCATTCCATTCATAGCTATAGGAAAATGCACCCGTGGATAATGTATCACTTAAATAAATAGTATCTGAAGAACGACAATGCTGGTGAACGCCTTTATACAAATATTCGTCTTTATCCTCTGTATGCCCCCAACATTCCAATGCCTCGCTAAGTTGCGTTGGCAGTAAAGCCTCCATAAAAATCTCTTTATTCCACTTCTTTTCCAACAACTCACCATAAAAGCTTTGCTGATCACTCAGCAAAGCTTCCGTGATAGCCAACTCAAAATCATCGACTCTGCCATTTTTGATCACTAGGCTCAATAGTACATTAAGGTGCTCTATTGGAACCAAAAAACTCAACTGCTCACTGCCTTTCGAAACATTTACGCCTATCACCCGCCCTTCTGCATCCAACGCAGGGCCGCCGCTCATCCCGGAGTTTAAAGAGCCTGAAAATAGAATTTTCTTGTAACGCGACTTCTTAACTAATCCATTGTAAATACCTTCTATAATAGTCATACCTAGGTCTAACGGGTTACCCATCGAATACAGACGATCACCTTGTGAGATTTCACTGAGATTGAAATTGAAGTACTTGGATTCTTCCGCCACTATTTTACCAATGGCCAAGTCGTGGACTACGTCAATATTTTGCAACTCAATAGCGCCGGTTACACCCAGGTGATTAACATACTCTAAGCGATATTTATCAGGTTCATGCACATAGGAGGAGACAACATGGAAATTGGTGGCGATCAAGCCATTGCCACTAACTAAGAATCCGGAACCAATAGCGCTCTTATCATCAGATGCGAGATCGATGACGCGTATTTGATAAACCTGCTGTTTTAGGTCACTAAAAAGATTACTCGCATCCTCTCGCGCCATAATTGCCGAAGAAGACAAGACCAACATTAATATTGGCGACAGATAAAACCCGAAATTAAAGAGTTTAATCATTGTAACATCATGCTTTCTCATCCCATGGCTATGTTAATCCACTACAGACTAAGGTTGATCCACTACAAACTAACGTTAATCCATTACAGACTAAAGTTGATCCAATACAGGCTACGGTTTACCCAGTTCAATGTAGTCTCGATTACCAGGTCGACTCGCTCAGTGAAGAGTGTATCACTTGCTAGTTCAGCTAAAATCCTAGGAACGTAAAGGAGCGATCGTGTAGGTAGAAATATTATCAGGCACTACACTTATTGGAATTAATATAGCAACCTGCGCAAGGCAAAAGCCCAATGTCTATTCTAATTATTGATGACAACAAAGAAAATCAACAGCTTCTTTCAGCAATTCTTTCAGTCAACTATACGATTTACCGTGCCAGCACTGGCGGTGGTGGCATAGAGCTAGCACAGCAACTGATGCCAGAAGTCATCGTCTTGGATATAAATAGCACTAAGCTGGATGGTTATGGTGTACTCAAATTAATTAAAAAGAATCCACAAACTGGAAAAATCCCCGTTATCTTTCTAAGCGCCGAATGTTCTGAAACTTCAAATGCAGTGAAGGGACTCTTACTCGGGGCATACGACTGTTTAGTGATGCCAATTGATGATGCTCTACTAACAATAAAGGTAGACGCCGCCGTCCACTCGCGCCGGCAAGAGCTGGAACTACAGCAGACTAAAGAGCTCGCTCTCGAAGAGGGGGTGGACATTTTAGTTATTGATGATGCACCTGACATGGTTTTCCTGCTGGAGAGATCCCTCTCTGAGGCGGGTTATAAAGTAAGAAGTGCGAGCACCGGCAACCAGGGTCTCATCATGGCTCAAGAGCTGCGGCCTCAGCTGATTATTCTTGATGTATTGATGCCGGGGCTCAACGGTTTTGATACTTGTCGGCGTTTGAAAAGCATGCCCGATACAGAATTTATCCCGGTCATATTCGTTACCTCTGAGGACCTGACCAGCGCAGAAGAGGAAGGATTTAATGTGGGGGGTGTTGATTACATCACTAAGCCCATCAATATTCCCTTGTTACTCGCTCGATTGAAAATACACATGCAATTGAGGCTATACCAGGATTCCTTAGAAGAAGTTGTGAAGCAACGCACTAAGGCACTCAGAAACTCTTTGCATAAGCTTTCTAGAAGCAATCAAATAAAAGACGATTTCCTTACCATCATCAACCATGAATTGAGAACTCCCCTCAATGGTGCCCAAGGCGCGCTGTACCTCCTCCAACATGACAAACAAATGCCTCCCGAACAGAATGAGTTAATTTCTACGGCTAGTGATTCCTTGGAGGATCTTTGTGATCTGGTGGAAAATATTTTGATTTTAACTGAGGCCATAGCAGGCACTTTAAAGCTGGAGAAGAAACCTTTCTCACTATCAAAGGTATTACAAAACGTTTTCCACAGAGGCCATCAAAAAGCCGGCAACAAATCCCTCGATTTTTATCAGAATATAGAAACAGGTCTAGCGGACAGTTTTATTGGTGATCCCGCTCAACTCACTCGTGTCATCTCACACCTTATAGATAATGCCGTTAAGTTTACTCATCATGGAAACGTTTCCTTCTCAGTACAGTTGATGAAGGCCCCAGACATTAACGATATGATGAATCTGACAATCTGTGTAAAAGATACAGGAATTGGTATTGAGAAAGGTAAACTACAACAAATATTCCAGTTATTCAGACAATTGGAAAGTGATTCTACACGACGCTTTAGTGGGCTAGGCATTGGACTTACATTTTGCCAGTCGCTGCTAATCTTAATGAATGGATCTATTCGGATTTCCTCGGAAGAAGATCACGGTACAACGGCGACTATGGAAATCCCACTACAGGTGGGTCAACCTGTGGATGTTCCGAAACTCAGCGCCCACGGGCCTACAGACTTATCACAAAAAACCATACTCATAGTCGAGGATAACCCCGTCAACTTGATGGTTGAAAAAAAGTTTGCCGAAAAATACGGGTTAAAGGTAATGACAGCCTGCAATGGCGAAGAGGCAATTGTTCAATTAGAAAGCTCGAAGATAGATATTATCCTTATGGATTGTCAGATGCCAATCATGGATGGTTTCGAAGCAACAAGAGTCATTCGCAACTCGAAATCTTCAATTAAAAAGCTACCGATCATTGCGGTGACGGCAAATTCAACAACATTGGACCGAGAGCTTTGCATGGAATCAGGGATGAACGACTACATACCAAAACCAATCGACCTCGATGAGCTAACATTGAAACTAGATCACTGGCTTTCCATTTAGGACTAAAGACTAGGAGTAAAGACAGCAATCTTCAGTTTTATTCGCTAGCATACACAAATATCACATTCAAGAGGAAATTCACTCCTACTGGGATTTATACAAAACTTAAAGGTCTTAGTTCGCCTGAACAGGCAACTTGTGTTAGTGTGCAACTTTTTTAGCCAACTAGCCGTCTTCTCACTCCCCAGCTAGCAACAGATAACAGGAATTTAGTACCACATGAACGAAATGCAGGACATTAAATACCATAAATTTATGGGACTACGCATCATCTATCAAGATATCAACAACCAAGATTCTTATCGTTTAGATGTGCCCACAATTTATTTAGGG
Organism: Pseudomonadales bacterium; assembly: GCA_016765265.1. Classification (GTDB taxonomy): domain Bacteria; phylum Pseudomonadota; class Gammaproteobacteria; order Pseudomonadales; family DC-out160; genus DC-out160. The sequence goes on from JAESQG010000122.1 coordinate 23,908, forward strand.
GGTGCCTTTCAAAGCATTCAAAATGTTCAAAACTATGCTAAAACATCAGCCAAATACTCTCGCACTATTATGATCGATTTATTGGGTTTTGGTGATTCTGACATCCTGGATAGCAGTTATAAAATGGAGCTCTTAGCTGACAGTATTGATCATTTCATTGATACCATGGGGTTTGAAAAAGTAAACATTGTAGGGACCTCCTACGGAGCAGTTGTTTCTTATATCCTTGCAGGAAAATCACCTGAAAAAATGAATAAACTGATTTTAGGTGGTTTTATGGATAGATTTAAGCCGGAGACCTTAGTGAAATGGGAGGATGGCCTCAGCTCTGCTAAAAAAGGTTGTCGCGATGAATTTGCGGAGAAATTAACTGCATTACTGCTTAACAAAGACCGTTCCAAAGATATTCGACTACAAAACTATATCAGCACAATGATGATTCGAAAACTCACCAGTGCCACCTACGCCGAATTGGATAAGTTTATTTTCAGTATTGAACGACTGATGAATAATACAAAATCCTTTCCAGTTCCCCTGTGTAACACACTTATGCTCACTGGCGAATTTGATATATTCACTACACCCGCACACCATAAACAACTACACGACCGATCCCCAGATAGCGTTTTTACCCTGATTAAAAAGGCAGACCACATGTTTCATTTGGAACAGCTAGAAGTCACCACCCAACTGATAGAGACATTTCTATCGGGTCGCGATATCGGAGAAGTGGATGGGCATTACTTGTCGAAAAACAGCATTACTCAAGGATCAACCGCAATACCAGCATAACAAAAAAAGGGGTGCCAATTATTGGCACCCCTTTTTTCATCCTCTACCTCTAGCCCTCTGAGTCCAGTCTTTCTAGAACACAAAACAGACCCTACTTCCCGGTGAACTATTTGAAGATATGAATCAAATATTAAAGCGGTACTGTATTTAGAGATACACCGTATTTAAAAAAGTACGATTTAAAGAGGTACGATTTAAAGAGGTACGATATTCTCTGCTTGAGGACCTTTCTGTCCTTGAGTAACAGTGAACTGAACTTTCTGACCTTCTGTTAAAGTTTTAAAACCTGTCGCTGAAATAGCGCTAAAGTGAGCAAATACATCAGGACCAGATTCTTGCTCAATGAAGCCAAAACCTTTAGCTTCATTGAACCATTTCACTGTACCAGTAACTGTAGACATAATTATAACCTATTCATTCATGAGTAATTTAATGCCCTTTCTGTTTCTACAATCACCCACTTATGGCAAGTAAAGGCGGCAAGAAAAAGGCAAGTTGGCTG
>JAESQG010000123.1 GCA_016765265.1 Pseudomonadales bacterium
CGATACTTCAGGGGAGAAGTCAACATGAAGCAAGGACAGTTGACTGTGGCTGGATATGTGGCGGAGCGTCTGGGTGTGCAAGTGGGTTATCTTCTTTTGTTGCTAGTAGCGATGTTGGTGAGCTTAGGGCTGATTATGGTGGGCTCAGCATCAATGGAGGTTGCAGCGGATATCTACGGCAATCCCTTCTATTTTCTAAAACGGCACGCGACCTATATAGGTTTAGGCTTGGTGGTCAGTACTGTGGTGTATCAAATTCCTCTGCGATACTGGCAACGATACAGTGGATTGTTGTTGTTGTTGGGTTTTATCCTGTTGACCGTGGCATTTATTCCGGGTGTTGGACGTAGTGTCAATGGCAGCGCGCGTTGGATAGGAATAGGCCCATTAACTTTGCAAGCATCCGAGATTGCGAAGTTATTTGTTATTGTTTATATGGCTGGATATCTGGTGAGACGCCAAGAAGAGGTGAGAGAAAAATGGTCCGGGTTTCTAAAACCTATGGCTGTTCTGTCTGTAATGGTGGTCTTGTTGTTACTTGAGCCAGATTTTGGTGCCGTCGTAGTCATGGTGAGTGCCGCGATGGGCATGATATTTATGAGTGGGGCGCGAATACAGCACTTCCTTATTATTACTGTTGGATGTGTTGTTGCCGGGGGAATGGCGATTGCTTTGGCGCCTTACCGAGTGGCTCGCACATTATCATTTTTAAATCCCTGGGCAGATCAATTTGGCAGTGGTTATCAATTGACACAGAGCCTGATCGCCTTTGGAAGGGGTGAATTATTTGGTGTTGGCTTAGGGCAAAGTATTCAAAAATTATTTTATCTTCCTGAGGCGCATACGGATTTTGTTTTTGCTGTTATGGCGGAAGAATTAGGGTTGGTCGGAGATGTTTTCGTTATTCTAGCATTCGTTGCTGTGGTCTTATGCGCATTCTCTATTGCAGTGCAAGCCAAAAAGGCGGGGCAGGATTACAACTGTTTTTTAGCCTATGGCATAGGGTTGCTAATTGGAATTCAGGCAATGATTAATATTGGCGTGAACATTGGTGTTCTTCCTACAAAAGGATTGACATTGCCTTTAGTGAGTTACGGTGGCAGTAGTTTAATGGTTAGTTTTGTTATGGTGGCATTGTTATTGAGAATTGATCGTGATTGTGATGAGGTGGTTTCCACAAAGGTAAAAACAAAAAAAACCGATGCTAAAAAAGTGGGTAGAAGCAATCGCGAGGTGCTCGCTAATGGCTAAGGGGTCGTTAATATCCAAGGGGTCGTTAATGTCTAAGGGCAATCGCACTATAGTGATCATGGCCGGTGGCACTGGAGGCCATGTCTTTCCAGCGTTAGCAACTGCTCAAGCATTGCGAGATAAAAATATCGACGTGCATTGGATAGGAACAAAAAAAGGGATAGAGGCACAAATTATACCGGCTGCGGATATACCCATTAGCTTTATAGACGTGAGTGGTTTGCGGGGTAATGGCTTGGCAAGATTGATCGCTGCCCCTCTACAGCTGACCAAAGCGCTGCTGCAATCGCTCAAATGTTTGAGAGAAATACGTCCTCAAGGCGTGCTAGGGATGGGTGGTTTCGTGACGGGGCCTGCGGGCTTGGCAGCGTGGATGTTGCGAATCCCGATACTTATACATGAACAAAACGCGGTGGCGGGTCTAAGTAATAGATTGTTGTCTCGCTTAAGCAAGAGAATACTGGCTGCTTTCCCGGGAGCATTTGATGGTAGTCGGGTTGCAAGAAATTTAGTGGTAACAGGCAATCCGATTCGGTTAGATATAGCGAGTATCCCCGGTCCTGGAGATCGACTGGTTAATCGAGAAGGCACAGTGAGGTTACTTATATTGGGTGGTAGTTTAGGCGCACTGACTTTAAATGAAATGGTGCCCGAGGCAATAAGCTACTTGGGATTGTCCGAGCGCCCCGACATTATTCATCAAGCGGGAAAGAGAAATTATGAAACAGCTCGAGAACACTATGAGAAATTTTCAGTAGTGGCAGAAGTGCGACCTTTTATTGAAGACATGGCTCACGCTTATGAATGGGCCGATCTTGTTATTTGTCGCGCTGGCGCGTTGACTGTGAGTGAAGTGAGCGCCGCGGGTGTGGCCGCTATATTTATCCCCTATCCCCATGCAGTAGATGATCATCAAACAAAAAATGCGGAATATCTGGAGACAGCGGGAGCCGCGGTGATTGTTCAACAAAATAATTTAGACGGGAAACGCTTAACAGATCTTCTAAAAGGTTTGTTGGGCGATAGGAAAGCCCTGTTAGAGATGGCGGTTAAGGCCCGATCGCTAGCTAAACCTAAAGCAACCGATACCGTGGTCAGTAATATTATGGAGGTGTGTTATGCCTGATAAAAAGCCTCCGCATTGGTTTGTAGAAGTGCAGGAAATGCGCCGAATTCGCCATATTCATTTTGTTGGCATTGGCGGTGCAGGGATGTGCGGTATTGCTGAGGTGCTGTTGAATCAGGGATACCATGTAAGTGGGTCTGATATTCATCCGGGCATGTCTACGGCTCGACTGGAAACAATGGGCGCAAAAATTTTGATTGGTCATAGAAGAGAGAACGTGACCGGAGCTAATGTAATTGTGGTGTCAACGGCAATTGAAGAATATAACCCTGAGCTCCTGGCAGCAAAAGAGAATCGCATACCTGTTGTTCCTCGGGCTGAGATGCTGGCAGAGTTGATGCGGTATCGCCATGGTATCGCCGTCGCCGGGACTCACGGTAAGACCACCACCACTAGTTTGCTTGCTTCTGTGTTAGCTGAAGGTGGCTTCGATCCGACCTTTGTAATTGGCGGTCTACTCAATAGTGCGGGGTCTAATGCAAAACTAGGTGATAGCCGTTACTTTGTAGCTGAAGCCGATGAGAGTGATGCGTCATTTTTACACCTGCAGCCAATGGTGTCGATTATTACTAATATAGACGCAGATCATATGACCACTTATGAAGGTGATTTTAATAGGCTTAAGAATACCTTTGTAGAGTTTCTTCATAATTTACCTTTTTATGGTTTGGCGGTGATGTGCATCGACGACGAGCACGTGAAGGACATTATGCCTCAAGTGAGTCGTCCTATCATTACCTATGGCTTGTCGGAAAGTGCAGATGTACGAGCGATAAATATTACGCAGGATCAGGTACGTACTGAATTTACCGTTAAACGTCTGGGCGGACATGATGATCTGCATANTCAGTTAAATATGCCGGGTGAGCACAATGTGCTTAATGCCTTGGCAGCAGTGGCGGTGGCAACGGACGAAGGTGTGTCGGATAAAGCGATTCAGCATGCGCTGAATACATTCCAAGGTGTGGGACGGCGTTTCCAGATTTATGGTGAGTATGAGATTAATAAAGGGCAGGTCATGTTGGTGGACGATTACGGTCATCATCCCCGAGAAGTGGCGGTGACTGTCAAAGCCATAAGACAAGGATGGGATGGTCGGCGACTCGTCATGCTTTATCAGCCTCATCGGTATTCCCGTACCAGAGATTTGTATGAAGATTTTGTAGAAATACTCTCGGAAGTTGATGTGTTACTTCTGATGGATGTTTATGCNGCGGGAGAGGAGCCCATTCCTGGGGCGGATGGCAGGAGTCTTTGTCGTAGCATTCGTCAAAGAGGATTTGTGGANCCTATTTTTATTCAAGATATAAACAGTATTTATGAAGTGTTAGGTAAAGTGTTAACGGATAAGGATATTTTGTTAACACAAGGAGCGGGAAACGTGGGCAGCATCGCCGCTGAATTAGCAGCAAACAAATTGATGCCTCCGACTGATGTTTAGTCGTTGGAAAGGTTTGATAGATTGAGATATGAGTGAGATGCGTAGGTCGTTTGAAGTAAAACAGTTGGGTAAAGTTGCTGTTCTCATGGGAGGAGATTCAGCGGAGCGCGCCATATCTTTGAAAAGTGGCATGCAGGTGTTTGATGCCCTCGCAGCAGCGGGCGTATCAGTAACGGCTGTGGATGTAGAGTCAGTAGGAGTCGCTTTAGGAAAACAGTTAGAGCCCTTTGATCGCGTTTTTATTGCTTTACATGGACGGGGTGGGGAAGACGGCACCTTACAAGGCTTTTTGGAAACCATCGGCATGCCGTACACAGGAAGTGGTGTCATGGGATCAGCGATTGCTATGGACAAGGTGCGGAGCAAGCAATTGTGGCTGGGAGCGAACATACCCACCNCTGGATTTAANGTGATTCGTTCNGAGCAAGATTTAGCNATTGTGGAAAATACAATGGCGATGCCGCTAATGATTAAACCCTCTAGGGAGGGGTCTAGTATTGGGATGAGCAAAGTCCATGACGGTCAATCTTTGCGAGAGGCATATAAAGTAGCGGGAGATTTAGACGATGAGATTCTTGCNGAATGTTGGATACAGGGGCCGNAGTATACGGTTGGTATTTTGGGCGGTGNAGCATTACCGATTATTCGGTTGGAAACACCACGAGATTTNTATGATTATGAGGCCAAGTATTTTCTCGATAGCACTCAATACCATTGTCCCTGTGGTTTGTCCGCAGACAGGGAGGAAGAAATAAAACGACTATCCCTTGAGGCGTTTAGAGTGCTCGGCTGCTCCGGTTGGGGGCGCGTGGATTTGATGATGGATGAGGCGGATAAGATCTATTTTTTAGAAGCGAATACGGTGCCGGGTATGACTGATCACAGTTTGGTGCCGATGGCGGCCAAGGCTGGAGGTTATGACTTCCAGCAATTAGTAGTGAAAATATTAGAGCTAACAATTTAGCGACTAGCAATATTAAGCGGCTAGCAATATTAATGAGTATATGGGTACGAGATAGAAACTGAGAATGACAAAGGTTCAAGGAAAAAACAAACAACATCGTGTAGCGACATCGAAAAAGATGGCGAACAGAGGTTTATTTGTTGTTCTGTCGAGTTTTAGAGTGATTTCTTGGCGATGGCTAGTGGTGACGAGCGTCGTGAGCGTGATTGGGTTGGCGTTGTTACAGGTGCCCCGATTCCTACAGCAATTTCCCATTGAAACAGTAGAAATTGAAGGAACTTTGCAGTTTGTGGACCGGATTGCATTAAANGCNGTGGTGTCTGCTCACACAGATAGCGATAACAAGCGTAATTATTTCAACATTGATTTAGCTCAACTTCGTAGTGATACGCAAGCATTGCCTTGGGTCGAGTCAGTGGATGTGAGGAAAGTATGGCCCAATACATTACAAATAATTATTGAAGAGCGTGTGGCTATTGCTATTTGGCAGGATACCCAATTGATTAGCCACAAAGGCGATCTATTTTATCCGGAGAAAATGCTTGAATCAACGGCGCTTCCCAGACTCTACGGCCCTAGTGATAAGGCTCGTTACATAATGGATAATTTCCATCAAATGTCTAATGTGCTGCGGAGAACGCAGCTTAGGATTACCGATCTTAAATTGGCGGATCGATTGGCCTGGCGATTGAAACTTAACAACCAAATTGAAGTGATGATCGATAAGGAACAGGNTGTTGAAAAACTATTAAGATTTGTAGATTTGTATGCACAACTGATAGAAAAACAATACAAAANNACAGAGAANAAAATTGCGAAAGTGGATTTAAGGTACTCNAACGGTATAGCAGTGACGTGGGATGATGCCTAGGGNAAATAACTGCCCTGATCCGCTACAACTCGATTAATTAAAGTGTGAGAGACTCTTGGCTATGCCTAATGAGAATGAAAATAACATGATAGTGGGATTGGATATTGGTACGTCCAAAGTGGTCGCTATTGTTGGGCAAGTGGGTGTGGATGGGAGCATAGAGATCATCGGTATTGGTTCGAATGCCTCAAAGGGCTTGAAAAAGGGAGTTGTTGTTAATATCGAATCCACTGTTCAAAGTATTCAGCGCGCGATTGAAGAAGCAGAGTTAATGGCGGGATGTCAAATACATTCTGTTTATGCCGGTATAGCGGGCAGTCATATTCGCAGCATGAATTCCCATGGAATCGTAGCCATACGTGATCGGGAAGTCCATCAAATGGATTTAGAAAGGGTGATAGACGCAGCACAAGCTGTCGCCATCCCCGCGGATCAAAAGGTACTGCATATACTGCCCCAAGAGTTTTTGATCGACGAACAAGAGGGTATCCGAGAGCCGCTAGGTATGTCTGGGGTGCGACTTGAGGCGAAAGTACATCTGGTGACCTGTGCCGTTAATGCGTATCAAAATATTGAGAAGTGCGTACGACGGTGTGGTCTGGAAGTAGAAGAAATTATTCTGGAGCAACTAGCGTCTAGCTATGCGGTGTTAACTGAAGATGAAAAAGAGCTAGGTGTGTGCATGGTAGATATTGGTGGTGGAACCACTGACATTTCCATATTTACCGAAGGCTCTATACGCCATACCGCTGTGATTCCTATTGCGGGAGATCAGGTGACAAATGATATTGCGATGGCGTTACGCACACCGACGCAAAATGCGGAAGAGATAAAAATAAAATATTCCTGCGCTTTGGCTCAGTTAGCCGGGGTGGATGAAACCATTAAGGTGCCCAGTGTCGGCGACAGACCTGCTCGAGACCTATCTCGTCAGGCGCTTGCGGAAGTGGTGGAGCCTCGATACGACGAGTTATTTACCTTGGTGCAGGCCGAGCTGCGACGCAGTGGCTTCGAAGATCTAGTGGCCGCTGGAGTCGTGTTAACCGGCGGATCAGCAAAGATTGAGGGAGCCATTGAACTGGCCGAGGAGATTTTTCATATGCCCGTGCGTTTAGGGGCACCTAATTGTACTACGGGACTGGCGGATGTAGTGCGCAACCCCATTTACTCTACTGGGGTTGGGTTACTGCAATACGGATTAAAACATCAACAGGGAGGGCGTGTTCGACAACAAAAATCAGACAGCATTATGGGACTCATGGATCGAGTTAAGCAGTGGATCAGAGGAAACTTTTAGGTTAACTAACGTATTAATAAAAAAGGATTGGAGAGAAAATATTATGTTCGAACTTATGGACAATGTACCGCCAAATGCAATTATTAAAGTGATTGGTGTAGGCGGTGGTGGAGGCAATGCCGTAGAACATATGGTGAGTAACAATGTTGAGGGCGTTGAGTTTGTTTGTGCTAATACGGATGCACAAGCATTAAAGAAGTTGCAATCAAAAACGATACTGCAATTAGGTAGCCAGATAACCAAGGGTTTGGGAGCGGGTGCGAATCCTGATGTAGGTCGGCAAGCCGCAATTGAGGATCGAGATTTAATTGAGGAGGTTTTAGCCGGGGCCGATATGGTTTTCATCACTGCCGGAATGGGCGGCGGAACTGGGACGGGTGGTGCTCCGATTGTAGCGGAGGTTGCTCGTGAGTTAGGGATTTTGACGGTCGCAGTGATTACTCGACCTTTTCCTTTCGAAGGACGTAAACGCCAGAAAGTTGCCGAACTTGGTATTGAGGCGTTGGCAGAAAATGTAGATTCGTTGATAACAATCCCTAATGAAAAGTTACTGACTGTTCTAGGTGCCAATACCAGTTTACTTGATGCGTTTAAAGCAGCGAACGATGTGTTGTTAGGAGCAGTTCAGGGCATCGCTGATCTTATCATACGTCCTGGGATGATTAACGTTGACTTTGCGGATGTGAAAACGGTGATGTCTGAAATGGGCATGGCGATGATGGGTACTGGATCAGGATTTGGTGAAAACCGTGCAAGGGATGCAGCAGAGGCAGCAATTCGTAGTCCACTGTTAGAAGATGTTGACTTAAACGGTGCGCGTGGCATCTTGGTGAACATCACTGCCGGTGAAAACCTTTCCTTAGGTGAGTTCTCGGAAGTGGGGGATACGGTGGAAGAATTTGCTGCAGACGATGCTACAGTCGTGGTAGGTACCGTAATTGATCCAGAATTGACGGATGAATTAAAAGTTACCGTTGTAGCAACAGGGTTGGGCCGTGCGGGTGAGGGATCGTCAATAAAATTAGTGGAAAATAAAAAAATTCCCACACGCTCTGATGGAACGGTGGATTATCGAAGTATGGAGCGTCCGGCTATTATGCGCAAACAAGCTGCTAGAACTGAGCAGTCAGCCGTGCCTCGCTCTAGTTCTTCAGAGGAGATGGAGTATCTGGATATTCCCGCTTTCTTGCGGCGCCAGGCTGATTAGTGTGTGGGCTTGCGAGTGGTTACTCCGTTGCCGGAAAGTAGTGTATATGAAGAAGAAGGTAACGGACGGGAGAGTGAGGATCTGATAATGCAGGGATCTGACAGTAGAGGGGTGGTGTAAATAGGGAAGGCGTTGTCAAAGTGGGATTTATTCAGGCTCGGTTAAGTCGGTTCGTGGCAAAATTTGCAGTATTAATAGAGCTATTAGGTGCTGGCTTTAGCGGCGGAAACAGATATTATGCTGGGTATCGAGTTGTTGGAGTAGGCTAATTTTTGCCAGTAAGCGCATTATTTGTTAGTATGCGCGCTGCCAAAAATGATTGCTTGTATTTATTTTATACATCCCCCTAATGCTGCTTTTCCACCATTTGGTGGTTACAACTGATTTAGTAGTTACAAATAATTTAGTAGTTACAACTGGGAACGGGCTTTATAGCGGATATGATTAGACAGAGAACGTTAAAAAATGTGATTAGAGCAACGGGAATTGGTTTGCACTCGGGGGATAAGGTCTACATGGCTTTGCGTCCGGCAGCAATCGATACAGGTATCGTTTTTTGTCGTACAGACCTTGACCCCGTAGTTCAGATTAAAGCGTCTGCTGGCAATGTAGGAGACACCACATTGTCCACCACTCTAGAGCAAGATGGCGTATGCGTGTCTACCGTAGAGCATTTGTTATCTGCTCTGGCTGGTTTGGGTATTGATAATGCGTACGTTGATTTAAGTGCCCCGGAAGTTCCTATAATGGATGGGAGCTCTAGCCCGTTTGTTTTCTTGCTGCAATCTGCAGGTATTGAAGAACAGGATGCACCTAAAAAGTTTATTCGCATCAAGCGCAAGGTGAAAGTCTCTGATGGCGATAAGTCTGCGTGTTTTGATCCTTTTGAAGGCTTTAAAGTCACCTTTAGTATCGATTTNAATCATCCGATTTTTGAAGGTCGTACNCAACAGGCGAGTGTAGACTTTTCAAGTACCTCTTTTGTCAAAGAGGTTAGTAGGGCTAGAACTTTTGGGTTTATGAGAGATATCGAGCATTTGAGGGCGAATAATCTAGCGCTAGGTGGCAGTGTTGATAATGCGATTGTGATTGGTGATTATCGAGTGTTGAATGAAGATGGTTTACGGTATGAGGATGAATTCGTTAAACACAAAGTGCTTGATGCAATCGGTGATCTTTACTTGTTGGGTAATAGTTTAATTGGTGAGTTTACCGGTATAAAGTCTGGGCATTCATTAAATAATAAGTTGTTGAGAGAGTTGTTAAAGCAAGAAGATGCGTGGGAAATCATTATCTTTGAAGACGAGAAGACAGCCCCTATTTCATATATGAAGCCGGCTCTAGTGGCAGACTAAAATACCCGGTTTTGTCGTGTTGTTGCCTCCCACTTGTATTCAGTGGGATTGGCTATTATTTAGCCGTTCCGGCGAATGTACTGCTAAGAAGACGAAACCCAATGTCTATATCTTGGCTGATCAAGGGTCTATATCTTGGCTGATTAAGGCGATTGTGTTATAAAGCGCGCAGACCCTCCAGAGCTTTCCAATTTTAAATCCTAGTATGGCGAGATAGCCTTAGTAGAGCTTTTTTTAGATTGTCATCGTCTACGTTCGCTGCGGTTGTTTTCAGCACCTCAGAATTGGCAAAAGAAATAGGGTTAATTGAGCGAGTTTCTTTTTTGAGGGTGAGTGGTTCGCTTTGAATTTTTATTTCAATAAATGTGAGTTTGACCATTTCAGGGTGTTGCTGGAGTTGTTTTAGCAGCGATGGTATTTGATAGCGAAGTTGAGTGGCCCAGACAGGAGCGTCAACGAATATCAATAATCGATGGCCGTGAAAAATACTGACCTGACATTTTGATTTTAGTGGTTCTTCTAAATAGAGCTTTAGAAGAAAATCAAATTTCATTACTAGACGAGCATTCGCCAGCAGGGGTTTTAGCCGTTTATTTTTTTTGAGAAATGCCTCTACGGCATTGGCTGTTTTAGCTTTGTTCATAAATGATGTGGGTACGTTAAAAAATATCCAGTTTTAGAAGTATGAGCCGATCTTATTGGTAGGTGTCGATCCAATAAAATTGAATCAACAGGTATAATTTAACACTATAGATAGTCTTAGCATATTTTAGCCTTATGTAAGTGATCTTTATATCGGGTTTAAAAATGATTTTTAATTCAAACAGATAAAGAATGGTTAAAAAATAAGTAATTGGCAAAAATGTGAGCTGTGCAGTATGTTCATATTTTAAGCGTTCTATAATTATAGGTAGGAGAACTGCCCGTATTGGATTCGAATTAGGTCCGCATTGGGTGTAAAAGTATGAATATTATTTTTTTAAGCGATAAGCATGGCACGTCCAAGCACATTCAATTGCGGGCGACGGGCCTTGTTATTCTAGCGATAGCTATTTTAGCTGTTCCGACCCTTGCTGTTTTGAGCGGCTATTGGCTTGGGTACTCGAAATCAGATGATCGAATCAGTCACCAGAAACTGGGGGACTATGCCATTGAGCTTGCGGAGCAGAGAGAGGTTGTGCTTCAGGCCAGGGACGACGCTACCTATAAACTCAAAGCTATTTCTATGAGTTTGGCGCAGATGCAAGCTCAATTAATTCGTCTGGATGCCTTGGGCGAGCGCCTCACAGAAGTGGCTAAGCTACGTTCGGATGAATTTATCTTTTCGCAGGTTCCAGCATTGGGTGGCCCCATGGAGTCAGATTTGGGGAATGCATTTCAACCTCCCGCATTTTTGGATGAGTTGGGGAGAATTGCAGGTGATATAGAAAGACGTGAAGAACAATTATCGGTGCTAGAAAGTTTGCTTGAAGGCCGAAAGCTGCACAAAGATGTTTTCATAGCAGGAAGACCCATTGGTAGAGGCTGGATGTCATCACCTTATGGGCATCGCACGGATCCATTTAACGGCAGATTAGCTTGGCATAAAGGCGTGGATTTTGCGGGCAAGGAAGACTCGAGTATTATAGCGGTGGCTGCTGGGGTAGTGACATGGTCCAGTGATCGAAATGGATACGGCTTGATGGTTGAAGTTAATCATGGGGGTGGATTTTTAACTCGCTATGCTCACAACAAAGAGAACTTGGTCAAGGCGGGCGATATTGTGAAGAAGGGCCAGACACTTGCAAATATGGGTAGTACGGGACGTTCTACCGGACCTCATGTTCATTTTGAAGTAGTAAGAAACGGTAATCACGTTAATCCGGCGAGATACATCGATAGAGCCGGCTTGTAAATTTTAAATATTTTCCGCTAATCCCTTATCCTCACTTGTTTTTCCCGTTAGTATCCCCTGTTTGATAAAAAGTAACTGGGGCCAGTCCTGTGGTCTATTCTGAATGTTCCATATTAAATAATTTACTCCTGTAATTGCAGGCCTTAACAAACTGGCCTTTTTTCGGTCATAACAAAATCTAGTAGGTTGGCATGATTGGTTCGATGTTTAGTAAGGTTTTCGGTACGAAAAATAATCGCGAATTGAAGCGCATGAATAAGGTTGTCTCTCAAGTTAATACTTTCGAGGAGGAGATTAATCAGTTATCAGATGAACAGATAAGGGCCAAAACATCTGAATTTAGAGGAAGAGTTGCTGAGGGTGAAGCGCTAGACGCGATATTGCCGGAAGCATTTGCTTTGGTAAGAGAAGCGGGTGTGCGCTCCATAGGCTTACGTCATTTTGATAGTCAAATAATCGGCGGAATAACCTTGCACGAAGGTCGAATCGCTGAAATGAGAACAGGGGAAGGTAAGACTCTTGTGGCAACCTTACCCACCTATCTCAATTCGCTAACGGGTGAAGGTGTCCACGTTGTTACAGTGAACGATTACCTTGCGGAACGAGATGCGCTATGGATGAAACCACTCTACGAATTTCTCGGATTAACCGTGGGTATCGTATTATCTCGACAGGATCAAGAATCGAAATTAGAAGCTTACGCAGCTGATATTACTTACGGCACCAATAATGAATTTGGCTTCGATTATCTTCGAGACAATATGGCATTGTCCTTAGAAGATAAAGCGCAGCGAACCTTGGGGTTTGCGGTGGTGGATGAGGTGGATTCGATATTGATTGATGAAGCCAGAACGCCTCTTATCATTTCCGGGCCTAGTGACGATAGTTCCGAATTGTATAAGAAGATTAACGTCATTATTCCTGATTTGACCAAGGGAGATGAGCCTACCGATGAGCCCCCTGAGGATTTTGTAGAGGGCCATTACACTGTCGATGAAAAAAACCGGCAAGTTGAATTGACGGAAAAAGGGCATGAGTATATTGAGGATTTGATGATTGAGCAGAAGCTTCTTGAGGAGGGGGATAGTTTATATTCTGCTACCAATCTTAGCTTGTTGCATCACGTACATTCAGCATTGAAGGCCCATATACTGTTTCATAAGGATGTGGATTACATTGTTCAAAATGGTCAGATTGTTATAGTCGATGAGCATACGGGAAGGACGATGCCGGGGCGTCGCTGGAGTGATGGTATTCATCAAGCAGTAGAGGCGAAGGAAGGGGTAAAAATCCAAAGTGAGAATCAAACTCTTGCATCCACTACATTTCAGAATTATTTCCGATTGTTTGACAAGTTATCGGGTATGACAGGTACGGCCGATACTGAGGCATTTGAATTTAGGCAAATTTATGGTCTGGACGTTGTGGTTATTCCTACCAATAAACCGATGGTCCGAATAGATCACGAGGATATTATATTCTTAACTCAAGAGGAAAAGTTTGAGGCTATTATCGAAGATATTGTAGAAGTAACTGCAGAAAAAAGACCGGTATTAGTGGGGACCGCATCCATTGAAACGTCAGAGTTTGTTTCTAATTTGCTAGATAAGGCGAACATTTCTCACCGAGTACTTAATGCAAAGTTCCATGAACAAGAAGCTGAAATCATCGCACAAGCGGGCCAGCCTGGTAAGGTGACCATCGCAACCAATATGGCAGGCCGGGGTACAGATATTGTTTTGGGAGGTAATTGGCAAGCTGAAATAGCTGCGATTCATGATCCCTCCGATGAGAAAGTAACGAAAATTAAAACTGAGTGGGAGGAGCGAAATAAAACCGTAATAGACGCTGGTGGCCTGCATATATTGAGTACGGAGCGGCACGAGTCAAGACGTATCGATAATCAATTGCGTGGTCGATCTGGGCGGCAAGGCGATCCCGGTTCTTCTCGATTTTACTTATCTCTTGAAGATAATTTAATGCGAATTTTCGCTTCAGACAAAGTAAAGTCTTTGATGAAAACCTTAGGTATGGAACATGGCGAAGCGATAGAGCATCGGTGGGTGACTAAATCTATAGAGAATGCACAAAAGAAAGTGGAAGGGCGCAACTTCGATATTCGAAAGTCGTTATTGGAATACGATGATGTGGCCAATGACCAACGACAAGTGGTCTACCAACAGCGTAATGATATTCTATCTTCTGAGGATATTGCCGACACCGTTGAAGCCATACGCGAAGATGTAGTGAATGGATTTATCGATGAGTACGTTCCGCCACAAAGTATAGATGAGCAGTGGGATATCCCCGGATTAGAAAATTCACTCTTCACCGAATTTCGAACTAAATTACCGGTTCAGCAATGGCTTGATGAAGATGATTCCCTACATGAGGAGACCCTGAGAACTAAAATTGTTGATCATTTTGTCGCGGCTTATAATGAGAAAGAGGCCTCTATTGGTGATTCAAGTGCAATGCGTCAGTTGGAGAAGCAAGTGATGTTGCAGGTGCTGGATCGTCTTTGGAAGGAACATTTGTCCAGCATGGATTATTTGCGTCAAGGTATTCATTTAAGGGGCTATGCACAGAAAAATCCAAAACAAGAATATAAGCGTGAATCCTTCGAATTATTTCAAGGTTTGTTAGAACAAATTAAGGAAGAAGTTACCCGCATTCTGACAACCGTTGAGTTGAAGCGGCAGGATGAAGTTGAAGAAATGGAGCGTCAGCGTCGTGCAGAAGCAGAAAGAGAAATGGAGTTTAAACACGCCGAGTCTCATGCCATGGAAGCCGACAAAGCAGGCGAAAACCAAACAAAAGATCCGCAGCAGGCTCCTTATGTGAGAACGGGCGAAAAAGTCGGTCGAAATCAACATTGCCCCTGTGGCTCTGGCAAGAAATTCAAACATTGTCACGGGAAGGTGGCTTAAAAAAATAATAAAGAGAGTAGTCATGTTTTTACAGGTTGTGGCTGCGGTAATTCGAGGTCATCAAAATACCATCCTTATTTCCAAACGTAAAAACAATAGCCATCAAGGCGGATTATGGGAGTTTCCCGGAGGTAAGGTCGAACAGGGTGAGACCCCTTTAGATGCACTGAAACGTGAAATCGATGAAGAACTGGGGATTACCGTCAGTGAAGCAAGACCGCTGATCAAAGTGCACCACCATTATTCTGATAAATCCGTCTGTCTAGATGTTTGGGAAGTGACTGTTTATGACGGTGACTCGTTTGAAGATGTAGATGGCGTTCTAAAGGGTAGAGAAGGGCAAACCGTGGAGTGGGTCAGTCTTGATGAAATGAATGCGCGTCCTTTTCCTGAGGCGAATCACCCTATCTTAAAAGCGGTTGCATTGCCCTCCCATTATACCATCACCCCGGATTTTACTTGTTCAGAGCCATCTATTGACGAGTTAAATAAATTTATTCTTAGTTTGCGAACATGTATTGAATCAGGGTCAACGCTGATTCAATTCCGGGCACCCACTTTAAATAAAAATAATTATCTCAATGTGGCAAAAGAAGCTTTGAAGCACTGTCATGAGTTGGGTGCCAAATTAATTCTCAATGGAGAGGTTGCATTACTGGATCAACTTGAAGCTGATGGCATTCACCTCTCGTCACGACAAATGATGACGTTCTCTACGGGGTCGATATCCGTACGACCGATTGCTCCGAATTTATGGTTAGGTGCCTCTTGTCAT
>JAESQG010000124.1 GCA_016765265.1 Pseudomonadales bacterium
GCCGCGCGACGTAAGAATTATCTGTCAATGTTGGTCGTAACTGTGGATCAGTTAGATGCCTACCGTCAGTGTTACGGTATGATTGATGCGGATAATTGTCTCAAAAAAGTAGCTTCAGAATTAAAACGATTTGCGAGGCGCCCCGGTGATATTGCTGCTCGCTATGGTGATGATCTATTTTACGTGGTGTTGGCGGATACAGGGATAGAAAACGCGACTTTAGTTGCACAGAATATGTTGGATAATATCCGTAGTTTGAAATTGCCGAATGACTTTTCTAAAATCGAACCTTATGTCACTGTGAGCATTGGTGTCGCAAGCTTAATACCCTTGCCTAGCATGTTCCCGGCGGATTTGGCGGATAAAGCGAAGAAAGCGAATAAAGTGTCAGAAAAACAGGGCCATAATCAGGTAGTGAGTTTTTCTTCTATTTAGTAATAGTTATTC
The DNA here is from genome assembly GCA_016765265.1 of Pseudomonadales bacterium. GTDB lineage: Bacteria > Pseudomonadota > Gammaproteobacteria > Pseudomonadales > DC-out160 > DC-out160. Next base: position 448 of record JAESQG010000124.1, read on the forward strand.
TGCTTCTTTCGCCAATGAGAGTATGTAAGATACTAGATCAAGTATTTCCACATCAGCAAGTATCCCTTTCCATGCTGGCATTGCGTGAGCACTGACATCCATTTTTTTCCCGTGTTTAATGGTGGCAAATAAATAAGCTTCAGATAGATTTTGCTTGAATTGGCAAGCTAACCGGGGCGGCGTGGGCTGCGTTAAACTTGATTTTATGCTTTTGTTAATCGATTGCACGCCTTGATCCGTGTGACAGTTGGCACATAGACTGGCGAAAAGTTTTTTACCGTAGTCGGCATTGCCCGTACCCAGAGCGCCATAGGTGTGGACTATTTTTTCCGATAAGAGATCGGTAGATCCGGGTTCGCATCCACCCTCGTTAGTTTTTGTAGTACTGCAGGCGGTAACAAAAAACATAACGTCGAGTATAACTATGAGAGAAAAAAGACACCTAATGTATCGGCCGAGAGCTGATTTGTGTTTCATCATCGGTGAGTCACTCCATTCCCTTCTCAGTTGTTTAGGGCAAGTCAGCTAAAGTGTTAAAGGCTTTGAGCACTTGATAAAGGGCGTAAGAATCCTTACTGCCCACCAGTTCTCGAATAGAATGCATCGCAAACTGAGGAACGCCTACATCGATGGTTCGTACGCCGATCTCGCTTGAGGTGATAGGCCCTATTGTACTGCCGCACGCCATATCGCTGCGTACCACAAAATTTTGTGTCGTTACATTTGCGCCTTGGCAGAGGTGTTTGAAAATAGCAATGGTTTCGCTATTAGAGGCGTAGCGTTGATTCGCATTAATTTTAATAACAGGGCCGCGATTGAGAATAGGGCCGTGGTTGTCGTCATGTTTGTCGGCATAATTAGGATGTACACCGTGGGCATTGTCTACAGAGATCATCATTGATTGGCACAACATGCGGGTGAGGTCTTCGGGGTGTGAGCCTAGACGTTCTAATACAGATTTGAGAAACGGACCTTGAGCACCGCTGGCGCTCATACTGCCTACCTCTTCATGGTCTGTGCACACTAGTAGGGCCGGCGTGTCTTCATCAGCTTCCATTATGGCCATTAAACCAATATAACAACTTAATAAATTATCCATCCGCGCGCCGGCGATAAATTCGTCTTTTAGACCCACCTTGCCAGGCGCTTGTGTATCGTAGAATGACAATTCATATTCCAGTACCTCTTTGCAGTTAGTGTCACCCTGACTATGAATCTGCTTAAGTAGAAGTGCTTTGAAATCAGGTTCTCGTTTGCCCTGGACCTGCATCAAAATAGGGGGGATGTGCTTTTGTTTGTTCACCGTACGTTTTTCATTAGCTTCTCGATCAAGATGAATAGCGAGACTAGGGATAGTCGCCACTGGTTTTTCAAAATCTACTAAACGAGAAATAATGGACCCGTCTTCTCCTAGGCAATGGACGCGACCGGCAATTGAAAGATCGCGATCAAACCATGGATTCAANAATGCTCCACCGTAGACCTCCACACCTAATTGGAAGTAGTTCTTATTAAGCATCTCCGGATTAGGTTTGATTTTTAAGCAGGGGCTATCGGTGTGAGCCCCTACCATTCGAAAGCCCGATTCTCGGAAATCACGCGAGCCTGTTGTAAAAATGATAACTGAAGAATCATTGCGCGTGACAAAATAACGGCCTTTCTCAAGTTTGTCCCAGGCATCGGATTCACTGAGCTGAGTAAACCCCGCGTGTTGAAGAGCGCTGGAAATGGTTTGTACTGCATGGAATGGGGTGGGGGAGGCTTGTATAAAACGAAGTAGACCTTCATTGAATTGGTCGATTTTCATGCTCGCGTGGTTCCGGTCAGAGTGACAGTGTTCGAAAATATTCAAACAATTGTATATCAAACAGACGCGTTCTGCGTACTAGTAGCAAAAAAACTATTTTACGCAACTGTCCAAACGTTGAATAAGGTCGGGTCTGGGTCTGGGTTTGGGTCTAGGTCTAGGTCTAGCTCGATTGCGATTACAGTTTCAGAATCGCTAAACGATCACCGGCGAAAGAGCCGAGATACCAGAGATCTTTATCCTGGACGGCAATAGTTGCGGGGCCAAAGGGTCCGCCGCCTTTATGTTGGTACAATATTTTACTAGTCATGTTTTCCACATCTACGGCAACAAGATCAAAACTAGATCCACAAGAACCTTTTCGTAAATTGACGCAGAGGATGTACTCCGTAAGGGGTCCAGGGTGAGATGAGATTATGAGCTTACCGTNGTCTGACCAGCTGCTATTATCAGGGCCTTTAATGGTGATGCTCGCCAGCGGTTGTTCGTCGGCTAAGGAGTATTTAACTACTTTGTCATTTAGGTACATATTAATAAATAAGTGCTCCCCGCTTTTATCTATTTCCAAGCCATTAGGCATAGCGCCTTGGGTATTTTTCAGCTGAGCTAACCCGGTCGTGGCTGACCAGCGCCAAACAAAACCTGTATCACGGCCTGATAATCCTTTAATGGCTCCGATTATTTGATGATTTTTATCTAGCATGGTGGAGGCCGCTAATCCACCACCAGGTAAGGCAACTACATCATTGAGAAAGGCAGACTCAGGGAAATTAACACAACCCCTGTTTATAAGGTTTACTTCTGGCTCCAGTACCACTTCAAACATCAATACTTGTTCGTTCTCACCGTGGTTGATAGCCAATAACTGATAGGTNTCATCTCGTTTTGAAAAGTGGATGCCGTGGGGTGAAATAGTAGCAGTAGGTCGGCAGTTTTTTTCCCCCCAATTTAGATCAGCACTGACAGGGTCGGTACTCTCCATTTCAGATGTTGTATTGNTCCCTTTAGTGGNGAACAAAATTCGGTAACTACCATTTGCGNGAATATAATGTGAAAAGTGCCCGTTGTTTTCACCTACATCCGCGAACTCTGCCACTAACAATCCCTTGTTGTCGGGTAATACCGCCAAGTCTTCGGGCTGTTGGATATTACATTTGATCTCAAAGGCATCAGTGGAATCACAAGAGTGGGTGATCTGAGTTCCTGAACAGGCCATCAGAAGTGTACTCGCAATCATTAAAAGCCATCTCATCGTTGCCTTCCTTTACCGAGTTGCCGCCCTTATACCGAGTGGGATTAAGTTATGCTTAATCCACCTATACTTGCATTCTTCGACAACTTAGGTCAAACGATAAGTGGCCAGCGCGATTGTGTTCGCACCGGCCACTTGTCAATTACAGCTATTAATTACAACAGCGATTAATCAGGGCCAANACTAATTAGGACCAANNCTAATTAGGACAAGCGGGTCCACCAAAGTAAAAATAAGTAGCCCAAGAACCGCCGGTATTATTGTGTAGGTCGATGGTATAGCAAGATGAGCTGGGTTGATGCGCGCTCATATTTGCCCATTGGCTTACGTGTGAGGTATCGATGTAATAGATAGTGCGTTGGTAGGCCGCGTGGCTCCANCCCGTGCTGGCAAAATTACCACTGCCCATCTCNCCTGCTACGCCGGAACCATTTTCCACNGTTTCGCCNCCGTATTTTANATANCTNGCATAGTTTGTNACGGGACCCGAGTTGTAAGCTGATTCAGGATAGTAACCCACCGCGATATAATCTCCGGCCCCTTTTACGTACAGCCACCAGTTACCTTCATATAGCTGCCATTGCATCCGAATAATATATTGTGTCCCGCCGTCGATACTCGTGGGTAATAAACTACCGCCCAATACCCAGGCATTGTTGATTTGAACAAACCCACTACAGTCTAAGTTGTAACAACCTGAAGCGTAATTGTCCGGCGTATAAAAAATAAAGAGCACGGGATTATCTGTTCCGTATTTATCAGGATAAACTTGCCAGCCTCCTTCTACCGTTTGTTTGTTATCCCCACTGCCAGCGGTATACCAATGTTGCGACAGTGAAAATACACCCGGATCAGAATCCGGTTTCCAAACATTAAGACGGGAATCACCACCGTGGTTATTTACCTGTTGTTCTGACCAGGCCCAATGGTGATCGCCTCCACCTCCGCAGCCGCTGAGGAAAAGCGCAAGAGCTATAAATGTAAAATATAAAAGGTAAGAAAGTTTATGTGTAGTGTATTTAGTGTGTGTAGTATTCATGACTTATCTCCTATGGCTTGCGGAAAATTATTAGTGCCTGCTTTACCGAACTTATTAAAAAAATCGCGCAGACCTGCGTAAGTAACGAGTTCTTCCAACTCAACCCTTAACATGGGAATAAAATCAACAGGACAGGCAAGCCGATTGCCAAACTTATCATTGGTTTGTGCATTGAGCATGGGTGGCACAAACTCAGCCCTAGGGGTACTGTAATCTTCCTTGAAAATTGCGACCTCAGGAGCACCGGCAATTTTTAAAAACGAATCGCCCCGTCGTAGACTGGGTTGTGTCCGCATATCGACGCAATCGGTGTGCCCTGTTTCACCGAGAACAAAGCTATGCTCGACTTCCACTAAATAATAGGTCTCAAGAATATGCGCTCGCATTCGCTCAAACGCCTCTTTGCTTGAGACCTTCGTAGAAGGTAAGTCGCTATATTCATCGTAGGTAGCAGCTGCTACTGATTTTAAGAAAACATCAAAGGGTACAAAAACCTCCACCTCTGCCGCAAACGTTGTACGTCCTCCTAAGAATAAAAAGAGTACGAAGAATACAGACAGTAGGGGCAAGGTTGGATTTGCATTGCTTAAATGAATTGGATTCATTTTATTAGCTCCATCGTAATGTCATGTTGAATAAGAAAATTAGCAAACAGCGGGTGAGAAGGCTGGCTTCACGCCATTGATAACGAGGTAACGAAGACAAATTGATATCATCGTTTCTGGGTGTTGCAAGCGAAATCATGTCATGGGTGGTGCGGTTGGCGGAGGTATAAAATCACATTTTTTTAGTGATATCTTGAATGGAAGGTGGTGTGAAATAATATTTAACTGGTAGCTTAGTTAATAGAAAATATTAACGGCTACTTTGATTGCAAAGAAGGGGCCCTCTCACTACTTATATTGGTGCTGAAGGTGAACTTCGTTGTGTTTGCGGGGATTAGGAATGAAAATAGGGTCTTTAAGTTGCGCATCACCGCGGAAAGGGTTTCTCGTCAAATCAATCAATGCTAGCCCTTGAGCTTTCTCTTGAAGTGGTACTAGATTTTTTAAAACTGAAGTTAATGATGAGTTCGAGTAGTCTAGCTGGATAAGTTTTATAGATGCCTATTACAAAAAAGCCATGAATACATATTTTAGTCTGGCTGATCAGGAGGAAGTCTTGTACCTGTATCTTTTCCTCATCATGGTGCCACTCCACCATCAGAAATATACCAATTATAGACATCCGTGAGTGTATCTCAGTATTCTCCAATTAACAAATGAGTCTG
>JAESQG010000125.1 GCA_016765265.1 Pseudomonadales bacterium
TTAATAAACTGGGAGCGGGGTTTAGGCAGCCAATAAAAGCTTTGCATATTGGTGGCCCTCTGGGCGGTCTTGTACCTGCCAGTAAAATTAAAGATTTAGACCTGGATTTTGAATCCTTTTCAGATAACGGTTTTTTATTGGGTCATGCCAGCATTGTGTGCATTCCAGAAAGCATGGCGATAATCGACTATATTGAACATTTATTTGAATTTACTGCTGCCGAATCCTGCGGCAAGTGCTTTCCTTGTCGTCTCGGTTCCGTCCGAGGGCAGGAGATGATGAGTCAGGCGAAAGCAGGGGAACAAAAACTGGACGTTGAATTATTAACGGATTTACTCGATACCCTGGAAAGAGGTTCTTTGTGTGCATTGGGCGGTGGATTGCCCCTCCCTATAAAAAATGCACTACAGTATTTTGCTGATGAGCTGTCGCCTTATTTTTCCAGTAAAATTGAAATTAAGAATCTAAATTAGCGAGTGTTAACATGAACATGAAACTAGATATTGAATTGAAAACTGCTTTCTTGGATGGCGAAGAATATCCCATCATGCCAGGAGAAACGATTCTTCAGTTTTCAAAACGGCACTTAGGTGATAACAATATCCCGACCTTGTGTGACGATCCTCGTCTAAAGCCTTATGGCGCGTGTCGAGTCTGCTCAGTGGATGTGGCGTTGAAACAAGATGGCCCAACAAAGACCGTTGCCTCATGCCATACTCCGGTTTCAGCGCAAATGCACATTCAGTCTAATAGCCCTTCAATTCAAAAACTGCGGAAAAATATCGTTGAACTTGTACTTACGGATCACCCATTAGATTGTTTGACTTGTGAGGTTAATGGTAACTGCGAATTGCAAGATGTTGCAGCACAGGTGGGTATTCGTGAAGTGCGATATTTTAATCCGAAGACCCATTTAGAAAAAGAAAAAGATACCAGCCATCCCTATATGCGCATGGATCTATCCAAATGTATCAACTGTTCTCGTTGCGTTCGTGCATGTGACGAGATTCAGGGAGAGTTTGTTTTAACAATGGCAAATCGGGGATTTGATTCCAGCATTACTCTGGATGATAACGTAATGTTTGGTGATTCTAGCTGTGTCTCTTGTGGGGCTTGTGCCGAAACCTGCCCAACCGCTGCTATCAGTGATAAATTTCAATCCAAATCTTTGGAGGCAGATCGCACTGTTCGCACTATTTGCTCCTATTGCGGAGTAGGGTGCAATCTTGAGGTGGCGGTGAAAGATAATGAAGTGCTCTCCATCAAGGCACCTTGGGATGCTGAAGTTAATCAGGGGCATACCTGTTTAAAAGGACGCTATGCATTTCGTTTTTATAATCACCCTGATCGATTGCGTACGCCTTTGATTCGCCAAGGTAACGAGTTTGTGCCGGCGAGTTGGGAAGAAGCTTATGACTTTATCGCCAATAAGCTCAATACGATTATTAGTGAAAACGGCCCGGATGCTATAGCTGGCATATCCTCATCTCGGTGCACTAATGAAGAAAATTATTTGATGCAGAAATTTATCCGGGCTGTGGTGGGCACCAATAATATTGATTGCTGCGCCCGTGTATGTCACTCGCCTACCGCATTTGGGATGCAGGCCAGCTTTGGTACTGGCGCTGCAACAAATTCTATAGAGGATCTTAACTATACCAACGCCATGCTGGTGATCGGTGCTAATCCTACTTCGGCTCACCCCGTGACAGGTGCAAAAATAAAACAGCAAGCCATGAAAGGCAAAACCCTTATCGTTATTGATCCGCTGGAAACGGAATTGGCGAAGCTGGCCCAGTTCCATTTGCAATTACGCCCTGGCACCAATGTAGCGATGTTAAACACGCTGCTGTATTTTATTATTGAAGATAAACTGGTGGATCAAGAATTTGTGGATTCTCGTTGTGAAGACTATGAGAGTTTTGTTGATGAAATAAAAAAACTCGATATCGATGAAATGTCTAAGCTGACGGGTGTCGATAATCACCTTGCTAGGCAGGCTGCTCACGCTTATGCATCAGCCCATAATGCAATGTCATTTCACGGCCTCGGTGTTACCGAACACAGTCAGGGAACTAAGACGGTGATGTTGATTGCCAATCTTGCCATGATTACCGGTAATATTGGTCGCATTGGGGTGGGTGTTAATCCACTGCGTGGGCAGAATAATGTGCAGGGTGCAGCGGATATGGGTTGCCAACCTCATCAGGGAGCAGGCTATTTCCCAATGAACGATTCGGCAAACCAAGCGTTTTATACTGAAAAATACGGTGTGCCATGCCCGACAACAGAGGGTAAGAAAATCCCTGAGATGTTTGAAGCGGCGAAGAGCGGAGAGTTAAAAGCGCTTTGGATTATGGGTGAAGACGTGGCTCAAACCGATCCGAATACGCGACATGTAATAGAGAGCCTTTCCAACTTAGACCTCTTGGTGGTGCAGGAAATCTTTTTTACTGAAACCGCCAAACTTGCCCACGTGATTCTACCGGCAGCGTCCTTTCTTGAAAAAAGCGGAACGTTTACTAATGGCGAGCGCCGCGTGCAGCGAGTGCAAGCGGCTATCAAGCCGTTAGAAGGAACAAAGACTGATGGCCAGATCATCGTGGATATTATGAACCGCATGGGCTACGAACAGGCGGATTATGATGCGGCGACCATGCTAGAGGAAATAGCAGACGTAGTCCCCTTCTTTGAAGGTGCAAAATGGGATGAACTAGGCGACCAGGGGAAGCAATGGCCGATTAAAAAAGATGGCGAAGGTACATCAATTCTACATGTCGATGGGTTTAAGCGCGGCAAAGGGCGATTCCATTTTTTCCCCTTCGAGGAAACTACGGAGCTGACAGATAATGCCGGCGAGTACCCCATGATCCTAACCACTAGCAGGGTATTGCAACATTACAATGCGGCCACTATGACGCGAAGAACTGAAAATAGTGAGATAGTGGATGAAGACATTCTGTTAATCAATCCTAAGGATGCTCGTAAGAAGGGTTTGAAAACCGGTGATACTGCTCGCCTGTTTTCCGAAAGGGGAGAAGTTTCATTAACAGTGGAAGTCTCCAAAAAAGTAAAACCCAATATAGTGTTCACCACATTCCATTTTCCCGAACAGATGGTAAATAATGTCACGAGTAATGTAGTAGATGAAGAAACCCATTGCCCTGAATTTAAGGTAGTTGCTGTGGATATCGAAAAGGTAGGTTAAATAAACAAATTCGGGAAGAAGTAGGGTAATATACGGAAAAATTAAATTACCTTAGAGGGCGTTTTATGCCAACCGCTACCAAGAGTTCATTTTTAAAAGGCTTGTTTAACAAAATACAGATGCCTGACAATATGGCGGAAGTGATCCGTTATAATCCTGAAGACGAATGTGATCCCGCCTTGGCCGGCATGAGCCATCAACAGGTGCAATCCATTTGGACCGCTGTAGTGGAGTTATACAAAGCGGGAATGTATCCGGGACTCGGATTCTGTCTTCGTCGTGAGGGTCACGTTGTTCTCAATCGAAGTCTGGGTCATGCGCATGGTAATGGACCTAAAGATTCTGAGAGTGCTGTAAAAACAGTATTAACACCTGAAACACCCATGTGTTTATTTTCCTCATCAAAGGCNATAACNGCTGTGCTTATGCATATGNTNGTGGAACGTGGNTTGATNAGCTTGTCCGATCCCGTCAGCAAATATCTACCGCGATTCTCCTCTTACGGCAAGGATAAAACCACCATACTGCAGATGCTCAGTCATCAAGGTGGGATTCCTGTTCTACCCGAGGGCATTGATATTGAACTGGCGGCAATGTTTGATCATGATACAGTCTTAGAAATTTTGTATGAGATGAAACCCATTTGGCCTGCGGGAGAGAAAGTCGGCTATCACGCCGCTACCAGCGGGTTTATTTTTGCCGAGATAATAAAGGTCGTTACTGGGAAAGATATCAGAAGCTTTCTTGAAGAGACCATAAGAAAGCCCCTTGGTTTTAAATATTTTAACTATGGTGTCGAAGAAAAAGATCTTGATAAGGTGGCAACTGAATATTTCACTGGCGCGCCGTTGTTTCCACCACTGTCAACATTTCTAGCCAAAGCATTAGGTGTTCCCATCAACGAGGTTATTGAACTTTGTAATGATCCTGATTTTAAGCAAGCGATTATCCCTTCGGCCAATATAATAGGTACGGCAGAAGAAGTTAGTCGGTTTTATCAAATATTGTTAGAGGGTGGCGAGCTTGACGGAAAAATAATAATGTCTCCTGAGACTGTATATAATGCCACTACCCCTGTCACCGAACGAGTCATNGACCANACCATCAAAATACCCATTCAATACAGCGCTGGCTTGATGTTGGGTCGTGAACGCTTTGGNCTGTACGGCCCTAAAACGCCAGCAGCCTATGGTCATTTAGGTTTCGCTAATAATTTCTGTTGGGCTGANCCAGATCGNGAANTAACNGTNGCCTTGCTTACCTCAGGGAATCCGATATTAGGGAATCATATGGGGAAACTGTTTGGATTACTTGGTTCAATATCGAAAAACTGTCCTTATATCTAGGTGTTTTTATCGTTAGTTAACTATCTGTTTTCTTCTAAGCGTTAAAATAGTTAGCAATAAGACTAAAAATAGTTGGCCTGTACTTCCACCGCCAGATGCCTTATCAAAGGAGACAGAATGGCTTTCGGTATAGTCATTAGTAGGTTCAGCATAGCCATTAGCTTCAGTATAGTCACTAGAAGTATCTTGGTTGGTTTCTTCACTTTCGATTTCGGTACTAGTACTTCGTATTACGGATGTTCTGATACCGATTGATCCTGGATCAACAACAGTNCCATTTGCTTTGTCATCAGCNTCGTTGTAGCCACCATCTTCTATCGTCAATTGCACGCACCANTGACCTTCCGTTAANCCNGATTGATANGNGTCATNNCCGACTGAAGGACAAATACCTTGAGAGCCTGCTGCAGAAGCAATTGCGTTGTTAGCGTCTTCAAAAAACGCTGACCAACCCCTGATTTCTGAGTACTTGTAGTAAAGAGCATTTGCTGGAATGGCGGACTGCAGTGGTAGTACTATTCGAATGGATTCACCATAGTTGGGTATGCCTCTCGCCTCAAAGTCAAACATCCCTCCGCTGAACTGAATCTCTTCGGGCTCCACATCAACATCGATCTCGTTAATAAGAGCTTGATCATTTAGGTCATCAATAGTGACAGTAGAAGAGATATGACCGTTAGCAAAGGCAGTTTCACCCAGTATTAGCGTTAAGCCAGGTTCGGTTTCCATTAAATGCGAATTTTGCGTGCTGTCGATAGTGGGTAGTAAATGTCTAACCGTAATGTTGTCGAGATAGTCGGCAATGCGGTCGCCATCGGTATCGTCAGTAGATTCTTCAGCGTCGTTGATCCCGTCCATATCCGTATCAGTAGTGGCTGACAATTGAATTTCTTGCTCGATCACTCGAAGGACCAACTCTACTGTTGCTGTGGCGGGAGAGGTAGCATCGTCTGTCACCGTTACATTAACTTTGTAAATACCCGCGAGCAAACCTGCCGGATCAAAAACAAATTGTGCATTACTGTAGTCGCCATCGGAATCGATAAGACTCCTATGAGTTAGCCCCCAATCAAGAGTGTGGGAGTCATCTAAGTTAGGATCTTTTATGTCGACAGTGACGGATACGGGACCTCCAGATCGACTGATTGTAGTAGATGCTGAAGTGGCTTGAGTCACACTAAGCGACAGCTTCGCCGCCATATTGGCCTTTATTACCCTGATGATGTGCGAGGATTGGTTGCCTTCACTAGCATTGGTGGTGTTAGTCATTGCTAGGCGGATATATTCAGTGACACCAATACTCGCGGCATCAGCCGCTATATCTAATTCAACAAGACCTTCGGTACCTTCATTGATGACAATCACTTTTTCATTTGTCTGATTATTGTTAGAGGATATTAGGTAGTCCTGCCCCTCTTCCAACGAGCCGCTGAAGCGATACTCTATTTCAACGGGATAGTGAGCGGCTTGGCCGTTGAGAGTGACCTTGACTGCAACTCGGCTATTATCTCCTACGGTTTGATTAAGGGAGAAGTTAGCAATGGGGTGAATGATAACATTCTGAACGGCCACCAAACGGTTACCTGCGGTATCCACTGCAGACCATAACACTTGATGAGCCCCAGGCTTAAAAGCACCGAGATGATTGGGAGTGGTAGTCAATGGGTTGCCCTGCTGGTCAAAGGCGCTGGCGCTGCCAAGATCCACTAGAGTCAGCGCACCTAATGCGTTGATGTTGATATCTATCGGCGCTGTAATACTGGCCTCGTTGATGGCAACCGTTTCTGCTTCAGTTGTGTCGTTTTCAGTAGAACTTTGCTCGGTAGATTGTTGTTCCGTAGTGTCTGATACCGTTTCGTTAGTGTCAGTCAGCGAAGGCTCATTCAAGGAAGGATCGGTAAATCCATCATCGGTAAAGTTATTATCTGGGGCTGCTAGAATAACCTCACGGGTATTGCCTGCTGGATCATCAACGACAACATTAAAATAATAAGAATTTTCCGGTACATTAACTAGTATGACTTTGTGATCACGGCCCATTAGATTGCTTAAGGCAATTGCCGTCAGGTCGTCTTGTGAAGNACCGAACATGACATAGCCACTGGAGATTTCATCGGTGCTCCAAGTGACCTCGATAGCACCGCTACTTAAGGTTTTCATCAGTACCGAGTTGACAACGGGCGCCAAGCTATCTGCTGTCAGTGGTACGTTAAAAGAGCTGGTGTGAGTGGATTCGTTTCCCGCCACGTCAACGGCAACAATCGTGTACTGATAGGTGGTGCCGGCGATAAGGTTGGTCATGATGAGGTGGTGATCTTTGCTTATTTCCAGATCGCCGATTTGTCGGGTATCAGTTGCGCCGCTGCGGNTATAGCTGATACCCGCACTGGTGGGTTCGTTGTTGGACCAGGTGAGTAGAACAGTATCGCTGTCAGACCAGGCTAGGGTTGGTGTAGTTGTGAACTCTGGCGCTGAAACATCATCTGAATTTTGGGTGGTAAAACCCGTGCTCGATGGGGCCGTTTCATCGCCCAACAACGCTAAACTTGCCGCNNCTACATCGTAACGGGAAANNTTATTNGANGTGTCTGTTGCGGTGATAGCAAAGGAATAGGTTTNACCGGCGATCAAGCCTGTTAATGTCATTGTGTGTTTAGTTTGCTTCACAGCTTGTGTTTTTGAATGTGTTAAGTTCAGTCCGATACCGTATTCAAGTACTGCATCGGTTGGTTCATCAGTTTCCCAGGAAATAGTCGATGCCTTATTGCTGGTGCCGGTGACCGTGGGCGGTACAACAAAATAGGGTTTTGCAGTGTCGGGTAGAGGTCGCGTTTTAAAGGTGACTAGATCCGATATAACTTCATTACCCGCTGCATCGGTAGAGCGAACCCTTAAGACGTAAGTGGTGCTTTTTTCTAATTCAGTTAAATGCACAATGTGCTGAGTTTGCAATTTGGTGTCCGTGGCAAGTAGGTTCATCTCGCCGCCTTCGATACCAAACTCTACGACGCTATCAGCCGGCTCATCAGTTTTCCACTGAACAACGACAGACTGGTGTGTGATGCCCACGACACGCACTTGGCCAACAATCACAGGATCCTGAGTGTCGGGTTCGCTGGTGGTAGTGAAACTTTTTGGTTTGCTGAGCGTTGGGCCATTGCCCGCTCGATCGGTGGCAGACACAATAAATTCGTAGGTAGTGGCGGGTGTTAAATCGGTGACGAGCACTTGATGTTGCGTGATGTATTTGCTTTCNTCTACAACTCGATAATTTGAGCCGTCATTGAGAGAAAGAGCGCTGGTGGCAGGCTCACTAGTGACCCAGCTGATGGTTGCGTTGGTATGACCAATATCGGTGACGAAGGGGCCACTGATNATNAGTGGCGCATCGGCATCTGGCTCACTCAAGGTCTTTGCCGTTACGATGCGGCTTAGAGTGGGACCATTACCTGCAAAATCGGTGGCGGATGCACGTACGGAATATAGGGTTTCAGCGTTTAATCCAGTTAAGAGAACTTGATGGCTGGTGAGATAAACGTCTGCGCTTACCTGGCTTCCCAATGTGTTACCTTCGCCATAATCTAGTAATGTTTTGCTCGGCTCATCTGTAGTCCATTCAACGGTGAAGCGATCTTTTCCGATAGAGTGAATCGCCGGACCTTCGAGGATCATGGGCGGTGTGATGTCGGGTGTGGCCTTGGTGGTAAAAGTGACGTTGCCAGTGGCCGGTCCATTACCGGATTCATCATAAGATGAGACGGTGGCAGTGTATTGCGTACTGGGTGATAGGCTATGGACTGCAACGGCGTGGGAAGTTTGGAATATGCTATCGGTATAGGTGACGCCATCAATTGTGACGGTACCGTTGGTGGCTTCATCTGTTTGCCACTCTATTACTGCAGATCGATCTGTTATTTTGTTTGCGTAAGGGCCGGCGATAAGAGAAGGGCCGTGAGTGTCTAGGTGAGTTAATACGTAGGTCTGTGTCATGTCTTTTGAGACATTGATNTCGGGGATGGTGATCTGGCCNAAACCGGAAGCGTTTGNTGGGACGACGGTTATGTCGTAGTGACAGTCTAGACCGTTGGTCTTAGTTCCCGAGGCGATACAGAGATCACTAGGGAAGAGTAGCATTTTGTAGTTGCCGTCGTTGTCGGATTTAGTGCGTGACCTGTTATGAGTGATTTGGTATTGGGCTTTTCCACGAGATTCTATACCCTCTTCTGCAGTCCAATATATGCGAGTCTCCAACGCTATATTTGCGATTCCAATACCATTGCTATCNAATGTTTTTCCGGATAGCATGACGAAGGGATAAACTAATTCTTTAACTGTATCACCTGATACATTGAAGTCGGCGGTAATGACNCTGGAGTTATAAGGCTTACCCGCTATATCAAGATTAATANTGCTCTGCGATATTAAACGATANTTTCCTTCAGTGACNGACCACTGATATTGGCCTTCGCTGTTGGTCCTGATGGTGTGCCCGGTTTGATCCCACCCACTGTTTTNATATTTGTAGAGAGTAACAAATATATTAGAGATTGGACTTCCATTATTATCTTTAGTGGTTCCACTTAATTGGAACCCTCTCTCTAGAATGATATTCTGCNCCCGCGAAACGGACATATCAACGTTTTGTACGAGTTTGTCTGTCAGATTTGCATTCGATGGTGGGGTGACGTCTATATCATAATAACAATCACTGCTGGCCGCTTTAGTTCCGGCCGCTATACATTTGGCGCTGGTATATAGCAGCATTTGGTATTCACCATTAGCGTTTGATTGCGTGTTTTGTCCATAGTGCTGAACATGAAAGAAAGATCTTATTTTATTCCCTTCAACTAAAGGGCCGTACCAGTAGAGTCTAGTTTGTAATTTAGCTCCGCTGACAGGGTTACCATTATCATCTAATATTCTGCCCGATAACATGACAAAGGGTACGTTAATATTTTTTACGGTATCACCCGTTACGCTGAAATCGTCCGTGTTTCNCGAGTAAGTGTAGGGCTTACCAACCAGGTCTGAATACGAATGATATGCACTACTGTTGAAGCGATAGATTCCTGTATCCACGGACCATTGATAACGCCCGTCTTCACCGGTTCGTATAGGTTTACCCACAGAACTCCAACCGTCTTCACTATATTTGTAAAGATAAATGTAGTTGTTCGCTAGAGGAGATCCGTTGCCATCTTGAATGGTCCCTGAGAGGGTGTAGCCGTTTTGAAGCACAATGTCACGTTGCTGATCAAAAGACACTGCAAAATCTGTAATGACTGTTTGAGTCAAGGTTGAACCGGTAGGCGGTACAGCGGTAATTTTATAAGTGCATATAGTTGAGGTCGGTGCCAAAGACTTGCAGAGCTCGCTTGGCAGCAGTAGCATATTATAGTGACCATTGGAGTCGGATAATGTTCGGTATTTGTTNTGCCTCAGTCTATAAGATCCCGAAACTAAGGAAGTAGTGCTAGATTCGTTGCTCCAATACAGGGAAGTTTCCAAACCGACGTTCGCCACAGGGTTACCATTGCTATCAACTGTTGTGCCTGACAGCAATACAAAGGGGAGTTGTAGGTTATTGACGGTATCTTCAGTAACGGTGAAATCTCTAGAACTATNAGAAACACTATTAGGTTTTCCCTTCAAGGTGAGATAGTAATAGCTAGCAGANGCTTGTAATCGATAGGTNCCAANGTTCAGACTCCATTGGTAGACCCCATCTTCTTGTGTTCGGATGTATTGGTTAACCGTATTCCATCCGCCATTTAAATATTGCTGTAGGTTCACCTGCACACCTTTCAGAGGGTTGCCCTGAAGGTCACTCACAACGCCGCTTAATGTAACTCCGTCAGAGGGAGACAACAAAACAATATTATGTGTCTTATCACTATCAGCTAATGCAATTTGTTCTATCGGCGAAGTACCATAAANACTAGATGAAGGTGCAATCACCTGAATNGGATAAGTNCCATTTTCAAGCCCNGNAATGTTATACAAACCACTCCCATCGGTGGTCACCGATGCCACCTCGTTCATCCCAGAATCAAACAACATAACCGTCGCATTGGCTAATGGGGTCGAGTCACCATAAACTGTACCATTTAAGGTGTAAGCGTTTGCATTTTGACTTAACAAAAGAAGCAATGAAAAAAAACAGACAAAACAGTGAGGGAAATGAAAGAGAAGCGTTCGAATAGCTAATGGACTTTTTCTCATAAAACGACTCCACACAACGGCGTTTCGCTAATAAAACAGACTAAGACAAGGGGTGCATAGGGCATGCCAGATACGCNGGGTGCTGTTAAAAGCAATGGAGAGGATTTTAATAAGAATAAATTATTAAAATTAAATTTGTGAGCTGAAAAGGAGTATTAAAAAATAGCCTTCATATCACATTGCAAGCTTAATAATGAGGTCAGCATCACGATTTTAATGTTGACGAAAATTGGCATAATGCCACCATTTTTGTTGATAGGATGCCCTTTTTTGTCACTTTGTGTAAGCTTAAAATAATCTTACCTGAATGAATTCTTACTCTGTATCATCGTCTTCAATTCTTCAATCTGTGCTGAAAGATCTTCTATCGTTAGATCCCCTTGCGCTACAGCTTTGGCTTTTTTCTCCTTTTCATTTTCCTCTTCCATCACCTGCACAATGATACCGATTACCATATTTAGAAAGGCGAAGGCTGTGAAGAATATAAACGTAATAAAATAGATCCAGCTAAATGCATAGACCTCCATGGTTTCGTACATAACGTCGGTCCAATCTTCAAAGGTCATCACGCGGAACAAGGTTAGCATCGAGATACTAATATCCCCCCAAAGAGTGCTATTGATGCTGGCAAAGAAAGTGGCTCCCACAGCCGCGTAGATATAAAAAATAATAAACATCAGTAATACTACGTAACCCAGTTGAGGCAACGCCTTAACTAAAGAGTTTAGTAGTACACGGAGTTCAGGGATAATAGAAATCATTCTAAGGACTCTGAATATTCGGATAAGTCTACCGACTAAGGCCATCTCAGAGTTATCTATGGGGATTAGGCTGATCAACACTATGAGGGAGTCAAATATATTCCAACCTTGCTTAAAAAAGTCCTTTTTATTTTCTTCGCCCAGGAAACGAATAATAATTTCTACTAAAAAGATGGTGGTAATTAACAAGTCTAACCACTCCATCGCCTTTAGAACATTCTCTGGGATATTGTAAGTCTTAGCGCCAATGACTAGCGCTGAAAATATGATGATAGCAACTACGAAAAGCTCGAAAGCCCTGTTACTGCGTAGTTCAAGGAATGTCTGTTGTAGTTTTTGGTAATTCATCGATGGAAACTGCCGTGTGGGTAATGGAAGGAGAAAACTAAAGGGATTGGATAATTGAAATTTCTGTTAGTGTAGGGTAAGTAACCCGTGGTTAATTGTAAAGTGTGATTAAACTGAAAGAGATCAATATATCCAGTAAAAATTACGATATGCCGACGATACATTGCACTTATTGATCCAACTTAAATTTCCCAGAGTAACGAA
Organism: Pseudomonadales bacterium; assembly: GCA_016765265.1. Classification (GTDB taxonomy): domain Bacteria; phylum Pseudomonadota; class Gammaproteobacteria; order Pseudomonadales; family DC-out160; genus DC-out160. The sequence continues at coordinate 12,090 of JAESQG010000125.1, forward strand.
ACATCACGCCAAATAAGGGATGTTTAATAATCATTTTCATACTAAACGTGTTCTCATCGATAGGTCTTTCTTCTACATAAGCACTACCAAACATTAGGTTTATCGGAATCGGTATAGTGACTCCCGGTAGACGCCAGATATAACCATTGTCCCTAAATATAATCGCCCCCTCTTCAGCGGTTACTCTAAGGCGCATGCCGACACCAAACCGAACAAACTCCACCACTTCATTGTCCTGAATATGCTCCATATGAGATTTAAAATGGAAGTGATTTTTGTCGGAGAACTTAAATATTCGATCCCAATACAAGTTCCCATTGTTAGTATTACTATTGTAATGCACTTCTATTGGCACATCAGATCCCCGAAACGGAACCACTGCACCGAATAGCATAGCAAAGGGTATAAGCAACTTTGCCATGGGTGAGTGATATACTTCGGACATGACTCCGCTGACACAGATATAGTCGTCAGAAAAGGGTCTTAAAGAATAATGTTGTTTAATGACATGGCCAAGATCATCCCACTGATCTCCTAACACCAACTGAAAAATAGATTTGTTCATTACGGTCATTCCAAAAGTAAAGGGAAAAGGTCTTCGAGTATTATCGTTAATCGCTTACCTGTTGCCAGATATTCCATTCCTTAACTTCCTCGGTAAATTCAGCTAAAGAAAATAATCCAACACAGGCCATTGCACCCCTTTGCTCAAGCGTATCAGAAGCAAATTTTTTAGCTAGGATTATGGCCGGTATGGTGGTGATTTCTGGACCGTCACCGTCTTCGGCGACCAGGTCCCATCGTATTGTTTTGGATTGGCCGTTGAGATCAGTACCCTCAAGGAAAATATACATTCCACCAATATTAGTGCCTAGCTTTTGTACCCAACAACTCATACGAGTCATTATTTTTGAATAACGGGCTAAATTATTAATCAATCTGAAACGGGTGAACCATGATAAAAGCCATAAACCCATGTGCAAAAAACCCAGCTCTAAACCCGCGTAAAACTTAATTGATTTCAAACCAGGATAAAGTTCTTGAAAGAGCGTCAAATCCGGAATATCGCAATTGGCCAACCATCGTTTTCCGATGGGATGAGGGAACAAATGTCTGTGCGCCTCTTGCCATCCATAGACTTTTTGCCAATTGGTATTCTGCCACCGTTTAAAAGGACGGCCCGTATAGCTCAAGATCGATTTGACGGTGGCTTCGCCACGATTGGCTTGATTCCCAGGCGAAATTCCATATTCAATCGTTGAGAGTTCCTTGAAGTCTGCTAAAAACTCATCAATTACTGCAGACGAAAGGCCCGGCACACTGCTTGCTCCGGTGATCGCGAGAGTATTATTTTCTTTCGCTTTAAGATCCAATTGAGTGAACCCTTTCACAAAGTCTCGACCATCAGCAAGGTCGATATAGTGTATCCCCGAATCGATACAGGCCCTCGCCACCTCGTAACTCTGGTCTTGAAATGGGCCACAAGTGTGTATCACTAATTTTGCGCCAGTATCTGCAATATTTCTGCCTAGATTGCTTGCTGCAATATCCAGTGCAATTGCATCTATTTCAATTCCGGTTTTTTGGCTCAATTCTCTAGCAAAATCTTCTGCTTTTCTCCCATTCCTTCCGGCAACTATTAACTTAATACTCGAATCTTTGGCTAGAGCCGCGCTAATTTTTCCGCCAAAGTTACCGTAACCGCCTAGTATTAAAATTGGATATGTCACTGATACATGCCTCATCTAATGCGTCGACTATATAAAGGTAATCGATACCTGACCCATCCACCATTTTCAGAAATTCAAACTATTCCCTGTTTCTTGTAGTCCAACTTACCCTCAAGAACCGAAATGGGTAATGACCTTTCGCCAATATGACCGCAGATATAGAGAAAATCGAAATAAATTTCCATAAGGGCCTACTTAATTTAAGAAAAATAAAATCTCGTATCCTGTCGCTTCCAAAGTTAGAGGCACTAAAAAGTTTAACGAAACCATAACCATAGATCACGAAGTGCCTCCTTCCAAGATACACTTATTCTAGGGGTCTTTAATGACCATTAAGTCATACCCATTTTAACAATTGTACACACTGTGGTAGCATTCGCGCTCGATTTCGCCGCTCAACCTCAATAGTGAGCAGCAGCACCATATCGTAGTACACCGTATCGTAGTAAATGAACGACTTCGTGTTAATACCATTACTTCGTAGTAAGCCCATTTAATTATGTGTAATCACCATATACAAGCATTCAGCTTGGTTTGGTTATCAATTTCTGAGAGGGAAGATTGTCGTGGCGTCATTGTTAAATATATTAAAATCATCGAAAGTCTTTGGATCTAAATCCAAACGAATTTTTATCGGGTTAATGCTGGCGAGTTTTGTCGCATTGCTAAGCGCTCAAATTGTTGAGCTGGCTCCTCGCGATGCAGCTCCCGCTGAGCTAGCTCGGGCGACGACAGCGGTAGGTTGGAAGGTAGATGCATTGCCTGAGTTGACTGATCCTGTTCCTCAGCCGGAACGAGCTTTTGGAGCCCAATTAACATTAGATGCGAATGGCGCTAAACATTTGGCTTATTTAAAACGGCACCCCGTTTTTGATACCAGCGATATCTATCTACGCACCGACAAAGAATTACGCTACGCCTATCATGACGGCGCGAGTTGGCAATCAGAGTTTATAGATTCTGGTTTATGGGCAGGCATGAAAGAGCCTAAGCTTCATATCGATTCCACTGGAACAAAACACATCGTATATTTAACTGATTGGCAAATGGAAACCAGTG
>JAESQG010000126.1 GCA_016765265.1 Pseudomonadales bacterium
TCATAATGCGTTTCTGCATGGGTCGATACGGTCACTTCACCGAATTCACCGTGTCTTCGGTAAAAGGGACGAAGCTGGGCGGTGAATTGACTCAATTCCAAATCAACAGATTTTAACAGGCCCCGCGCTCTATGTTCGCGCTCCCCATCTAGCTCCGCGTCCACCAAGATAAAAGGTTCTACAGTCACTATAGCGGGCTCAAAAGATTCAATTGTGTTTGATGCTTCAAGGTCAAAATCCAAAGTGAGCGATGCAGGCACCCCTCGTTTAATCACAATGGGCGCCCCCTCATCTAGTTGAATCGAGACTTGCATCGTCGAAATTGTTTCACCATCAGTGTCTTGGGCAGTAGCAGAATAGGCTACCCCAACTTCATCTTGAATAATAATTTCCGCATCGGTGTAGTCAAGATTCAAAGCAGCGGATACATAGGTTCCCGCCGGTAAGGTGGCAATATTAAAAAACTCAGTCATCTCTGTGTATTCAGCGAAATCAATACGAGTGGTGAGAGGAATAGTTTCCACTTCGGCACCGTTTGCTTTCTTTAACACAATAGAGTCAACATTAACTGTGTAAGATAGAAAATCACCCTCCGCATCGGTAATTGCTATTTGCAATTGGCCGGTGTCTTGTACCGAAGCACTTTGCCCCTGGGTGTCTTCAACTGGCGTCTCAGTACCGCCACATCCGGATAAAAACAGCGAGGCGGACAATAGACCCATGGCCATCTTGTCATTAAGACTATTAAACATATTGATCACTCCTAAAATAATTTTCATAAATGGTTTAAATAAATAGCAACAAACTTAACGCTATAAGTAGATAAACGCAGGAGTGGGAAAAAGGTTGACAAGAAAATTAAAAAATCCAGTTCATATTGAGATGAACGGTAGTATCACCCACCTCGGCGCTATTTTCAGGACCATAGAGGGTAAAGTCCTGGACAGTTGCAATCGTCTCTAAACGGTTGATTTCTTTAAGCACATATCCGATAGAGGCATCNATGGTAACGCTNTCACCNAGAGCNAGNATGGTCCCCANNCCCATACTNGCGAGGGAGTTNGANGCATCNGTNAACCCATATGAATTAGCTAAAAANCNNAGCCNACCCTCTCGCTCNAGTGTGAAATGCCCTGCATCAACAAACAAGAACACCTCTTCCATGATAAAACTATTTTCNGACTCTGGGAGCGACCAATGATATTCCATATTCANGCTAACAACCGTATCGGCAGAAATATGAGACTCGGGATAACCACGAACTGTGGCGCTACCGCCCAAAGGTGCCAACATTTGCGGCGGTAATATAGAGCCTAAGCTACTTTGACCTTGTATGGAAATTTGTAAATGTTGCGATCTATGCTTTACAGCCGGACTAATACCAGTGCAATTTAAACATCGCTTCCACGAAAATTGCCAATCAATAATTATAAAATCATTATCCGTGTTGGGCCGCCCTAATACCGTTAAATCTTCAGCGGTACCCATNAAGTTTGCGGCACTATAGGTAATCGACGCGCGCCCATAAAGCTCTTGCATAGGGAATATTTTTGCGAGGGCTATGGACATATAAGGCATTAAAAAATCGAACTNATCATCACCGGGNACGGTGGTTGAATAAAGCAGACAGTAATCTCGAGGGACATTGACATCATCTGGATCATTGAAGGAGGGACTCTCATCATTGGAGCAAAAATCTTCAATACTACAAGCACTAGGAAAACGGCTACAAAACGTATCCGATGCATTTACTTTAAGCTTTGATATGAGCTCATAGGAAACGCTGATTCGCTGCCATTTAACGCCCAAGCCCAACTCAAAAAAACGATCCTCACGCTCCACTAGCATGCCGTCTAAACCGATGNCCATGCCTTGCTTTGACTCCTTAAATTGATCAAAAANAGTGACAACATAAAAATCACCAAAACGCAGGCTATCTAACAAATCAATCTGACTGCGACTGATTAAACGCTCTCTCTGCTCAGTAGATAAGACTATGACCCAGTCAAAGGCATCGCGATGAACATCCTGTAAATNCAAACCAATATTCCAACGCCAGCTAGACAGTTCTTTGCTCTCGAAAATATTGCTATAGCTGCCTTGCAAGCTATATACAGCGTTCAGTGTATCCGTATAAGCACCCAAGAAAAACGTATCAAATGGCTTAAACAAGCCACTTTTATCCGTCGAAAGAAACTCCCCCCAATACTCGCCGTGTCTCCCCGCATTAGACAGGTCAAGATTAAACAACCAGGGTTCCTCCACTGCTGCCTCCTTATTTGATGTGTCTTCTATGTCAAACAGAAAGTCAAAATCAGTATCAAACAGAAAGTCGAAATCAGTACTCGCTTCAGGATCAACAGACTCACAAAAACCCTGATAACTTACCAGAACAAACACCAANAACAGAAATCTCATTCGNCGCACCGATTGATCCCTTTCTCTAAAACTCTGCCTCTAAAACTCTTCCTCAACGGTTACAACTCCATTTTCCCAGATTAGCTTAGGCAAATCGTCCCCCCTCCAATGGGCTTGAATTCGTTCCTTGGGGTAACCAAGACAATGGGAAACATAGGTTACTCCTCCTTCTTTTCGGTGCCGGTTTCGATGTTGATGTCCGTAAACATGCAATATCGACCCTACTCGCCGAATCTGATCGTCTATCTCTACGCTACCCGCAACTCGGGTAAAATTAAATTGAGGTAAGGGATCTTTAAATTTTCCCAGGTGTTGCCGCCAATTGCGGAAGGGGAAAATCAAATCTTGCCTTGGTAAGAAATGACTAAAAGAAACCACCGGAGCGTCATATTGTCGCTGACAGACAGGGCCATTTAATTCAAGAAAAAAATCTACCACACGTTTATTACTTCCCAATCTCGTCCAACGACAAAAGAAATTGTCACTCCATATTTCCTCCGTCTCATCCTTGACAAAATTTTCCGCGGAAGATTTATCAAAAAAAAGTGTATCATCTCCCTCTTCAGGTTTGGTATACCAAGAAAACAAAGGTACAACCCACACAGCCTCATCGCCACTGCCCAACTTAAGGGGCTGAGTGCGCACTCCAATGCGTTGGCACATGTCTATAATTGCCCAAAACTTAGACACCGAATCGATGATATCACCGCGTCGTACCCACAACTCATGATTACCCGGTACAAAAAACACTTCTGCAAAAGTCGTTTTAAAATGGGATAACAATTGTTCTAATTTTTCCAAGTCATCCGTGGCNTCACCGGCAACAATTAACGCCGCATGTTGGTAACTTGGATCATTCAAGCTAAGCAGATGCTTAAAATTACCCTTATAATCCACGTGTAAATCAGACATTGTATAAATTTTAATTGTCATTCAGCACCATCATCATTTCACTCCCGCTCAAACGCTCACCTAACATTCATTCACTGCAAATACTCATCACGCCTCCACTTAAAAGTAAAGCAGGAGGGGTACAGACAGTAACAAATTGGGCTAGAATACCAACAGACAATAACAGGATTTCTTATGACTACAACACACCATACCGCATTTGAGCTCATTCGTACTCAATCTATCCNGGCACTGAANGTAGANGTACAAGAATATCGCCACCAGGCNACTGGAGCCCAGCANATTCATATCGCCGCCGATAATAATGAGAACGTTTTTCTCGTCGCGCTCCGCACAGTCCCCACCGACTCTAGAGGTGTGGCGCATATATTGGAACATACCGCACTGTGTGGTAGTGAGCGTTATCCGGTTAGAGATCCGTTTTTTATGATGATTCGACGTTCCTTGAATACATTTATGAACGCTTTTACTAGCAGCGATTGGACGGCCTACCCCTTTGCCAGCCAAAATAAAAAAGATTTTAATAACTTGCTGGGCGTTTACTTAGACGCAGTCTTCTTTTCTCGGCTTGACCCTTTGGATTTTGCCCAGGAAGGACATCGACTTGAATTTTCTGATACCAAAGATAGCACCAGTGATCTCGTGTTTAAAGGTGTGGTCTTTAATGAGATGAAAGGTGCCATGAGTTCAGCGGCTAGCACCCTCTACGACGTGCTATACAGATACGTGTATCCCACTAGTACCTACCACTATAATAGCGGGGGTGATCCAGAGCATATCACCGATCTAAGTTATGAAGAGTTAAAAGCATTTTATCAAAACCATTACCATCCCAGTAATGCCGTCTTTATGACATATGGCGACATACCNGTGGAAGAGCATCAAACACAATTCGAAGANCTCGCCTTAAAACGCTTTGAATTGTCACCAGAGACCATCAGCGTAGGCGACGAAAAACGTTATTACGCACCCATTTCCGTAGAAGAATGCTATCCCATTCCCGCATCAGAATCGGTAGAAAATAAGACACACACTGTTTTGGCATGGCTGTTAAATCGAGCCGACGATCTCGATACCCGGCTTCAAGCTCAACTACTTTCAAATGTATTGTTAGAGAACAGCGCCTCACCCCTGCGCAAAGCACTTGAAACCACCAAGCTAGGCAGCGCCCCTTCCCCCTTATGCGGCTTGGATGACTCACATTTAGAAATGTGTTTCATGTGTGGTATAGAAGGCAGCAATCCGGAGGATGCCAGTGCGGTAGAAACTTTGGTACTCACTACATTGCAAAATGTTGCCGATAATGGAGTGGCTCTTGAAGAGGTGGAAGCGGTCCTCCACCAATTGGAGTTAAGCCAGAGAGAAGTGGGGGGCGACGGTTATCCCTATGGTTTACAAATTATATTAGGCGGACTATCCGCGGCCATTCATCGCGGCGACGCGATTGCGGCTATGGATATGGAAACTGCCCTTGATAAACTTCGTGCAGCGATAAAAGACCCGCAATTCATACCTAATCTAGCAAGACAGTTACTACTAGACAATCCTCACCGCGTTAGACTTTCATTAAAACCAGACCCGCAAATTGGCGAACGCAAAGACCAGGCTGAAAAAGATTTATTAGCCCGTATTAAGTCNAGTTTGAATAAAACTCAAAAACAAGAAATCATCGATCAAGCCCAGGCCTTGGAGACGCGCCAAGCTCAGGAAGACGATGAATCCNTTTTNCCTAAGGTTGGCTTACAAGATGTACCTAGCGGTATCGATATCCCGAAAAGTATTAATGGCTATATTGAAAGTACTGCTGATGATAAAAGTAACACACGTTTTAATACGAGCTTTTACGCTCAAGGCACTAACGGATTAGTTTATCAGCAGGTGATATATGATTTGCCTCAGTTAGATGATGAATTGCTCCAGAGCCTGCCCCTATTCACTAGCTGCTTACCCGAACTAGGTTGTGGAGATAAAGATTATCTCGCGGTACANTCTTGGCAATCTCGTATCAGCGGCGGTATTTCCGCCTTCACCAGCATACGNGGAAGCATTAGTGATGTGCAATCCGTCACCGGCCATTTTACGCTTTCCAGCAAAGCGCTAGCAGATAATCACAACCCACTATGTGAACTCATTCAAGCCACTTTAGAAGATGTACGTTTTGATGANTTACAGCGTATTCGTGAAATTGTGGCTCAGGATAGAGCCCAGTTGGAGCAAAGCGTCACAGGGCAAGGTCATAGTTTGGCGATGAANGCGGCCACTAGTGGGATGAGTCCAGCCAGCGCGTTGAGTCATCAATTAAGTGGACTTAAAGGAATTCAATCGCTGAAGAAATTGGATGATAGCCTTAGCCAAGAAGACAATCTACAAGCATTAGCTGACCGTTTCCAGAAACTACATCAACTAATAAAAGCTTCACCTAAACAATTTCTGATAGTAGGTGAGAAAGAAAAACAAGACCAACTTCAGCAAGATCTTCAGTCAACATGGTCTCACCANGATGTNNCCAAAGGAAACGGNCATAGTAATGATTTTCAGGCTATAGCCCTTCCTGCTATTCATCAACAAGTACAACAGGCTTGGATTGCAAATTCACAAGTCAACTTTTGTGCCAGAGCCTATCCCACCGTTGCATCCAACCACCCCGATGCTCCGGTCTTAAATGTACTCGGGTCCTATCTTAGAAATGGATTCCTTCATAGGGTGATAAGAGAACAAGGGGGAGCCTACGGCGGCGGCGCATCGCACAATGCTAACATTGCTGCTTTTCAATTTTTTTCTTATAGAGATCCTCGTCTACAAGAAACCCTGGATGATTTTGATCGATCCATAGAGTGGTTGTTGGAAGGAAAAAAAGAAAACCGCTTCCTTGAGGAAGCCATACTCGGCATTGTCAGTGACATTGACAAACCTAGCTCCCCTGCGGGAGAAGCAAAACAAGCGTTCCATAATACACTTTACGGACGAACAAGTGAGTATCGCAATCAGTATCGTCAGCAAGTTCTCCAGGTCAGTGTTGAGGATCTTCGCAGAGTAACCGAATTATACCTAAAACCAGAAAGAGCTAGCACTGCCGTTGTCACTCACCAAAGCCAATGGGACCAAACACCTCTTTCAGATTTTACGGTAGAGAAATTATAACAACCCAAAAACCGAAAACCATTAACCATAAAGCAATATGCTGGCAATACTGAACCCCTCACGGTATAAGCTCATACTCGTCCTTCTGTGTCTATGGACAGTGAGCTGTAGTTTTTTACCGCAGTATCGCCAGCTAGCAAAACAGTATAATCTGCGTAGTCAGATCATCGATATCAACGGGTTTCAGTTACAAACCTATGCCAATCAGGCCTTCGTTCGCAACCTAGCGACGAATAAAATGCCCGTGGATGAACTGCATATTTATATTGAGGGCGATGGTCAAGCGTGGAAAAGCCTACACACGCCTTCAAAAAATCCCACCCCCAAATCCCCCATCATGTTGAAGCTAATGACTTTAGATACGACTCCCTCAATCTACGTGGGACGTCCTTGTTATTTTCTTCAAAACGAGAAATGCAATGTACTGTTGTGGACTTTTGCCCGTTATGGGGATGATGTCTTGTCCACTTTAACGCAAGCCTACCAACAACTAGGATCGAGGTATGATTCGCTGACCTTGATAGGACATTCTGGAGGAGGCACTTTAGCTATGCTCATCGCCCCTCGACTCAACAAGGCGAAGACTGTGGTCACATTAGCNGGTAATNTCGATAGCGAAGCGTGGACTCTACACCATCAATACTCCCCTCTACATCTCTCTCATAATCCAGCAAAACGATCACCACTTCCGAATCATATTCGACAATTTCATTATGCCGGCAGCAAGGATACCAATGTTTTACCCCGATTTATTGAAAAAATAGCGAAGAGAGAAAAAGCGCAATACAGGGTCATGGAAGGTTTCGACCACACTTGTTGCTGGGAACAAGTGTGGTCCCGTATTTTAAATTCGATCGATTTAAAATACACTCAGAAAACTGAAAGTCCTTAGGAGTCCTCTATCAATAGTGAAGGAGATTGCGGTGTAATTAAAAATGTAAGGCCCAACGCAAACGAACGGCACTGAAATCGGTCTCTAAATTAAATTGAATGCGGGTGACACGCGGTGCAACACTAGTTGCTTGAGCTTGCGATACTGGTACATTACGGTGGATCAAAGCTGAATTTTTGTGGACCAAGCCCCACAGCGTTCGCAAAATAACGCCCATAGCTATCTCTGAAATTTCCAAAATTTCATCACTTTTTCTACTTGTCACTATATTATTGAGACCATCGATACAATTTATTCCGGCGATATCCACAAAATCTTTGTGTAGACTATTACATTCAGCACCGTTCATCATTAGCGTCTCCTGCTCATAGGCTAAAAGCGAGATATCACGAGCGCTGAATATGTCATCATTAGCTAATACCGAGCAAGGTAATAAACAAATTATTAATCCTATTATTAAGTTTATTTTCACGCGCACCTCATCAATCGAAACTACTGCTCGATAGCATCCTTACACCTGCATTTCCGTTACAAAATAGTACATTTATCGAACAACTGAATATATATTAACCAATAATGTGATTCTTGTCACGAAATATAATGGCTTAATCTGTTTTAGACACACATTAAATACACTGCTATATGCCTAATATTTATTACTCTAAGGTTTGTTCAATCTAGAGTAACTGGCAAATAGCAGTGTTTAGCTCTCTTTTGCTAGAGAGCTCCTTATCTCCATGGCATATATATAAATTCATTTTATTGAGATAGAAAGTGGGGAATAAGGATGAAACAATGCCATCTTATTGAAGTTTAAGGTATTTTTTATATATCAATTCACGAATTAACACGCGGCAAAAACAAACACCGCGCTAGACTATCCCCTAATCACGCCACTTGCTCGATAAATCAGAAGGGCTCTTAGCGAACTTCCTCTCGCTAGAGAGGAGGATCCTCACCTTGTTTACAATTACCCCAATCACAACGTACAACTACTTGATTACCGTCGTTACAATAAACGCCGTAATACTCTAAAGGCCATTTGCTGTAGATGTTTATGACCGAATTTTCTAAACAAATACGCTGGCGAGCAATTTTTTCCACTAGCACCAAAGATCTTCCCTTATTTCTCTGTCCTTTCAGATTAGAGTCAATTTTGGGTACAAGGTGAGGCTGAGTCGTTGCTTCTTCCATATGATCGGCCTTAATTTTTTCTAACACTGGAAATAAGACTTCATTTTTATCCATATCCTTCTGTCCGCTGCGATAAGGATCTAGATATCGTTCGCAGGCCTTTTCTCTATAATTAGTTCGCACTATACGCCCGACCAAATCGACATTACCGTCTTGTTGAGCTTCCAAAACAAATCGAATAGCATCCAACTGCCCAGCAATCTTTCCTTTTTGTCCCTGCCGAAGCTGAATATTGTCGTTAAGTTCTTTTTCACTAACAGCGATATAGGGCCAATTTTTTTCCCACCATTTATGTTGGACTAACCTACCATAACCTTCCAGATGGGTCCCGCCTTGAGCGCAGGCATCAGCAATCGCCTGTAGGCGAATATTCTCTTTGATGGCATATTGGGCAGCCGAATATCGCTGTTCGATGGAATAATGTATTACTTTTTTGCCAGCACATCCGAGCCCCCCCACTGTCACCAACAATAACAAAATGATGAGCCGAAACCGTAATATCCACCGCTGCTTAACAAAATTAATTGAGCTTTCCACCACCTCACCTCTATGAAATCAAGTTCTACCAATCAACTTAGAATATATAAATGAATTATAATATTAGCAAAAAAAATCAAAAACTTTTGTTATTATCCTGAAAACTCTTTGGAATGCGAAATAACCCTGTAGAACTACTGACATCCCAGTACACCAACTGGTACTGGCGGTTTGAGGACCATCTAATATGAAACTATCTATCGATCAAGCAAAGTCGACTCAAAGATCAGTCGCCTCGAATTTTGCTTGGTTTGGGACTTTTTTACTTATCATCGTATCTTGCTTTTATTTAGGTTGGAAAACACTCGCCACCGTGGATTTCCTTTATCCTTTTTGGTACCAACAAATTGGAATCGATCACGCGATCGACCGATTTAGCCCCCAAAACCGCTACAAGAATAATTTTGCTGAAACAGATGATGCCGAACGCTTTCGATTATTCAATGCTATTTTGGAAGCCGTACAGAATGAGGGTAAAGGTCTAAGCAGCATCAAATATCATCATCCAAACGGTGAACCCATTGACACCTTGCTAAGAAAAGCGGAAATTGTTCACCTACAAGATGTTGCCAAGATCATAACAGCCTTTTTTTGGGCAGGATTAATATCAACTATTACTCTTTTCCCTGCTTTGGTATTACTTCAAATAAAAAAAATACCGATGCCAAAAATCACAACGCTCATAGTATCCCTTAGTGCTATTTTTTCCGTCGCTGGTGTACTTGTTTTAACGATAGGGCCCGTAAAATTTTTTTACGCCTTGCACTCTTATATATTCCCCGACAACCATCAATGGTTTTTCTACTATCAAGACTCACTAATGACGACCATGATGCTAGCACCAACACTATTCGGTTATATTGCTTTTTCTTGGGCGCTACTTAGCTTTATTTTTATAGCGCTTCTGTTACAAGGCTGCCATTACTATATACAGAATTCTATCTCTCGGGAAAAATCAAAATAAATTTAGCGCCACCTAAGCGTGAATCAGCTATTCGTATTTTTCCACCATAGCTTTTTACTATATCAGAGACTACCGCCAACCCTATACCTTGCCCAACGTGTTGCGTATCGAGTCTTGCTCCTCGCGTCAACAACACATCCCTAAGAGCAAGTGGAATTCCAGCACCATCATCTTCTATGGTGATAACAAGTTCAGACAATCGCCCTTCATTTTTTCGAGCACCGCCCGTAACAGATAATGCGATTATTGAGCGAGAGTGTTTATAGGCATTATCCAAAAGATTGCCGATCAGCTCCATTAAATCTTCCTCGCCACCGGGAAAAACAGCATCCTCCCCCAATTCAGTTGTCTGCTGTACTTTCTTATCTAGATATATCTTTTTCAGTGCATTTAGCATTTTAATGGCGACAGGCTTAATTTCAATGCCACTGACGATTGTAGAGGGGCCTGCAGCAACTGTCCTCTGCAGTTGGTACTGCACAATTTGATCCATTCGTTGCACTTCGCCTTCTACCACATCTTGGTATTCAGCCAGGTCAACAATAGTGCCTCGAAACCCCCTAAGAACCGCTAGAGGCGTCTTCAAACTATGGGCCAAATCAGACATTGTATTTTTGTAACGCTCACGTTGACGAATTTCATTTTCCACTAACAAATTAAATGTCCGCATCAAACCCTGCAATTCCATAGGGTAGTGGTTTTGCAATTGATTCGCCTTACCCTTTTCAATATTAAGCAGCTCATCTCTCATTTTGTCTAAAGGCTTCATTCCCCAGCGTAATAATATCCATTGAAATAACAACAGTAATAACGCAATCCCACCCAACCACCCCCACAAAGTTTGTCTAAAGCTATTACGTTGCGCAAAGAACGGTTGTTGTGATTCAACGATGGTGACATTGAAGAGCGGCGCTACACCGGAAAACATTTCCCAAGTAATACCTTGCGTCAAATAAAACACCGCGTCGTCATCCTGTGTCATTGAACGACCAAAGCGCTGTTGTCCTTGCTTTAGATTCATGGGGTAAGAAACCTTTAGCCCCAAAGCAGATTCTGAGAGCCAAATCACTTCAGACTGAGCATCACTTACGATACCATACAGACCGGAACCAATTTGATTAAGACGTTGCTCTTGCAGACTCACAGGCAACATTAGTTTGCCGTCATTTTCTTCTGCAGCAGTGAGCAAAGCATATATATGTATTTGCAACCGCTCTTTTACATTGCTCTCGATACCGTTTAGGAATGCTTGCTCCAATATAAAACCAGTGCTGCCGAGAAACAAACACAATAATACAGTGGCCGACACCAGTAATCGTCCCTGTAAGGAATCAACTATGCGTTGCCTAATCCAAGGCAAATCGATAACCACGCCCACGAAGCGTTTCAATGGGTTTTAGAGTGTTTTGAGGATCCATTTTTTTTCTCAATCGACCAACAAACACTTCGATCACATTGCTATCCAGATCAAAATCTTGGTCATAGATATGTTCCGTTAATGTTGTTTTCGAGACCACCTCGCCAGAATGCAGCATTAAATACTCTAACACCTTATACTCGTACGCGGTCAGATCTAATCCGGAACCTTCTACCTGAACCGATTGTGTAACCGTATCCAAATGAACAGGGCCTTTCTTAACAACGGGGGACGCCAATCCCACGGAGCGCCTCATAAGAGCATTCAGCCGAGCTACTAGCTCTTCCATACGAAAAGGCTTCACTAGATAATCATCGGCACCCGCATCCAGACCATTCACTTTATCTTGCCAATGACCTCTAGCGGTCAATATTAAGATAGGGAATTTTTTATCGTCTGCTCGCAACTTTTCGATTAATTCTATCCCCGTTATCTTTGGCAAACCTATATCTATTACACACACGTCGTAAACAATTTCTGTGGCCAAAAACAGCCCCTCTTGACCGTCTCCGGCACTATCAACACTAAATCCCGCTTTTTTCAACCCTGCGACCAATTGCTCTCTGATAACTATTTCATCTTCTACTATTAGCGCTCTCATCTTGTAATCTCGCTTAGGTTGGGGATGTTAGTGATCACGACGTATAATTTCACCCGTTTGCCCATCTATCCACACGGTCTTTACTCGACTATCGGGTATAATCATTTTAATTTTATAAACCAACGATCCTTTAATTTCGCTCTTTTTTGCCGAAAGGACTTTGCCTTTGTGCTTGCGCTTCGCCTTTCTAACCGCTTCTTCCAAGCTGATCAAACCCGTACCCGCAATCAACCATTTGCTATTCCAATTCGTTTGCGGGTTGAAGGAAGACCCTTGCGCAATCGATGCCATCATTGTAATGGCGAGAATATTCACCAGGCTTGCCTTTATAAAAGAAGACTGAATAAATAAAGTCCCGACATAAATTACCTTGGAAAACATAGTTATTTTACTCATACAGTGTCACTAGAATACTTATTATGACACGAAACGCTTCTACCATAGTTATACTTACGACTAGGCCTAACATTACGTCACTTATCTGCTTTTACAGTATGGGGGTTATTGATACTTTAAGCTTTATACTATCTCCAGGATCTCTTGAAGTAACCGTGGAGTACGTTTCACCGTTGTAACGATAGCGAACGTTATACCCAGACACCCGTTCCTCTTCATGGTAGTCATTATACGTTCTACAACGCTCTTCCACGGAAGTATAAAGACCATGATTTCGACGATGCCCACCGTTCCTGCTAATATTATTTCCTATAGACGAACCCAAGATGGCTCCTGCCACTGCACCTACCCTTTTATTGCTCTTTTTATGCCCTAACTCGTTTCCTAAAGCTGCACCGATAATGCCCCCGAGAATTGCACCAGAAGCAGAACGATGCCTAGATTTTTCGTGAACTACCTGCTCTTGCCAGCACTCCTTTCTTGGAGTAGAAACTCTGACAGTATGTGTTATTGGCTCCACTTCGACGACGGAGGCATAATCATATTTTACCGGACCTCTAGCAAATACTTGAACGCTAGCACACATAGCCAAGGCAATCGCACCAATACCCAGAACTTTCTTTGAATGTTTCATCATCCCACCCTCACCCTTTAATTATGCCTTAAACCCACAGGAATCTTTTCGACACAAATGAATTAGCTATTATTATGGAACTGCATTCGATCCATGACTTATAAGGATAAGTAATATCAACTGAACACTAGCTGAACCTAAAAACCGCAGTTAGACCTGCCCAGTACATAGCCTAGCATCGATATCGCATTTTAAATTAATGAACTACCTTAGGTTAGGCAGTTGAGGTGAGGAGGGTC
>JAESQG010000127.1 GCA_016765265.1 Pseudomonadales bacterium
ATAATAAAGATAATAANNATAATAAAATTTAGTTTTCCCACTAATTGGAAGAAATTGCTACTCAGTGCTTGGCTCTACACTACCGATTTAAATGTCGATACTATTGTTAATATAGCGATTGAAGTTCTGATGCTCACTATTGCGAGCAAGCGAGAATCCTACGCAAAAAATATTGTGGCAAGTGGAATGGTAAATATGAGTCAGTAGGTTTCTGCTGACCTGTTAGAATGTAGTTCGATAACTCGTCTCGATTATAGTGATTTCTATAAACGAGAAAGTATCCAATCCAGAGGTTGGATTATAAACGAAACTATTAAAGCGAGTATCGTTTCCATTAGTACTCGTACCTGTGGGAATAAACATTTCTGCCTTGATATGACTAAAAGCAAAATCGAATGAGCTATGTTTAGTTAACTTATAGCTAAACCCTACAGCGAGAACATCTAAATCGGATAAGGGAATGAGATAATCTCTTTTGTCATCTGGAATCCCTGTTTTTCTGGGTTCCCAACCCAGTCGTAGATCCAGTTTTTGATTATATTTGTATTCAAAACCGATACCCCAGTTAACGGTATCCACGTATCCTCTCGGTACTTCGAGCCGATCACCGAAGGTTCCTTCAACGCCAGCAACGAAGAATAAGTCGAAAAGTCCAATTTTTTCATCGAACTTAAAAGTCAAATTATCCCATACGCTTGTTTCAGTCCACTTAACATCTAAATTCACTTTTAATCTAGGCAAGACTTGCACACTCATGCCGACGGTAACATGTTGTGGGGTATTAAGTTGAACTTGTCCCGAGTTCCTTATTGTTCCATCTTCTGGGGTGTGTATGGTATCGCGTATCAACTGCTTGAATAATAAATTTGAACCCAATATAGTTGAATCAGCAAGGCCTGTAGCGAATGCAGTCATATCCTCTGAGATCTGAATTATGAGCGGTCCCTTTAGTATATCTTCGGTACCACTTAAATAGGCAAACCCTAATGTCAGCCAATTGGTAGCCTCCCATAACACGCCTAGGTTATAGGTAATTGATACCACCTTATCAAGCTCAACTGCTACGCTAAAAAGTTCATCGAAGGGGCTGACCGACCCACCACATAAATTTAAATTTAGAATTGACTCCGGTNCGTCCAAAAAATAGCGNGGNTTATCGCTACCGNTACACAGCTGATCCGTTAATTCTGTTAATTCTTCTAGCAATGGGGTGGGCGCTCGGAAGGGAAGATCCAGAGCGACGCCAACATACGAGAATCCTATGCTGATACCGACAGATAAAGTGTCTGTCANTTCATACCCTACNGATGGNGCGAAANAAGTGAGTCTNGAGATNCTTANCGNGGTNCCNTAAAATCTTCCGGGATCATCATCAGCGCGCGACATACCGAACATCATGGGAGCATATACTGAATTGGCAAAGGTAAATTTGGACCCCGGTCGGTTCCAAGANACTCCGCCGAGTGGTGCGGCNAATACGGGTATGTCTGTATGCCCCACGAAAGGAATATAAACAGCGAAGGCCTCGACTTCGGTAGTTGTNCCGGCTAGTGGATCGACAAAACCTTTTTGATCATAACGATCAATGACCTCTTGATTATTGAGTTGAAATTCACCTCCCATGGCCACATCACCCACAAAAAATTTAATTTCGTATTGCTTGCCTTTAAGTCGGGTTAGTCCCGCAGGGTTAAAATGAATGGAGTCTATACCTGGGGGGTCAGCTGTGACAGCGTTACCTAAAGTGATAGCTTTGGCATTACCTATCAGTAAATTATGTGCCATCTGCCCATGGGTCAGTGTGGAAGTGGCTGCTAGGATTAAAAAAAGTATATATTTTAATAAAAAGTTATCCACGTTGGAAACCCTCCGTGTCGTTTTATATTTTCGAATCTTCTTCTCGTTTTGTTGGTAATGCTGAAAGATTATCAATACCCAAATGTATTCATCTATCGCGCTTTTATTTATGGTTTTTTTCAGCGGACCAAACGATCAAATGGNATTATTAGATAGAAATATTGGTGGATAGGTAAGTAGCATCTAGAGGTGTTATATGTTCTACAAATGAAGAGATTCTTACTTATCGTTTCTAATTTTTATTTGTTTTATTCTACGATCTTATTTGATATTTATAGTCATTCGATACAAATAGAGAGTCAACCTTGGGCGCCAGTCATTTGAGGACAAGGCAGGTCCTACCTGATGGCATGACCAGTTGCACCGCGCAATATATTGGTGCCAAACAGTTTAATAAAATTGGAATGGTAGTACTGCTAGGAGCTTATCTGAGGGGCTTTGGAGCGATAGTCGCTTTAATGGGTTATCTATATATTTTGGCAAATACGCCTTAACGATTACTGCATCGTATTATTTTCTAGTCCATCATTGGTTGAATTTGAAATGGCGCACCACAGGCTAGATCCTCTGACCGATGTGCATGCTCCCAATTGTTAGCCTGTTGTAATTGTTCACAAGTTACATGGCGAGCTGCTCTAAGATCCGCATCTGTAACCCAAGCATCCTTAAAATCGGCACCGTAGAAATTGACACCCGTAAGGTTTGCAGCCTTTAAATTTACTCCCTTAAGATTGGCAAAGGTTAAATCAGCCCTTGCTAACATCGCATCGCCCCGTATAAATTCGTTTTACTTAATTCGCTACGAGAGAGTTTGAAATCCTGTAAATCTATACCAGACAGGTTAACTCTTTCCTTAACTAAAAATTCCAGTCCTTTTTTCCTAACCAAATTCCCCTACAACTCAATCGCAGAGAAAGCATTGATAATATTTAGCTCCCTACGGTCATCTACACCGAAGATATACACCATAATTCCAGCGACTAGCGAAACTGTTGCGGCCACCTCAAGAATTGCCCACTTCTTAAACCAGTACAGTAGCCACTCCGAGACATATTCTGGGATAGCGAAAACTTGTAACCATTTTTGTAAGCGCTCAACATTATATTTTAAGGTATTTTTCTTACATACATGATAGTCGCTTCTTATAATCCGCACTCAATAAAGTAATTCAAATTGTTTTAAACCTAGCGGACCAACTACGTGGGCAACGGACTAGAGTGAAGGGCCCCGATTGCAGTGCATGCCTACTCGATTTTGGTATTAGCGAGTTGGTTTAGTAGAATTTCGGTGGTTTTATCGATCACGAACTTAGCTGCCATTCCTATCATCAAAAACGATATGTATGTATTTTCTAATAATATCGACATAA
>JAESQG010000128.1 GCA_016765265.1 Pseudomonadales bacterium
ACTGATTAGGACAAGCCTCACCACACTGACCACATCGAATACAACGGCTAGCGAAATCTTCCTCAAGCAATGCACCGGGTGGTCGTAAGAAGCGCCCGATTCTTTTTTTAAATTCAAAGGCCGCCGCGCTGACTCCAGATTGAGTGAGCGCTAATGCGGTCCCCGCAAAAAGAGCGAACTTTGAAAATACTCTTCGCTTCAATATCGTTCGTCCTGTTCAGTAAGATCATCGCAGCCAATAAGTACATCGTAAGCATTCGGTATATTATATCGAAGATCAGATCTTTTCGATCCGCGCTGCTAATTTTTTAAAGTCCACCTGCCCCGACACTGGATCGAAAACCCGACTAGTAATACCGTTTGCCAACCATTTGTTCTTCTTCGGATCAGCGCTATCAGCCACCGACAAATTCCAAGGTCCAAACATATACCCGCGTGGGACACTATTTCTCGCGGGCTTCACCATGCTGTTAGAACCTACCTGCGCTCTTGCTTCAAGCGAGCCTCGGCGAGTCACTACCCTCACCTTATTGCCATCCTCAATACCCAAGTCCTTTGCGTCTTCATCATGCATCTCTACATACATCTCAGGGACTAATCGGCGTGTAGTCGGGCTGCGAATAGACTTTGCTGTGTGGAAATGCTCGTAGACCACACCCAATCCCATCCAATACGGATACTTGTTTTTCGGAACCTGTTTCCAATTTAGGCCTCGAAATGCTTCATCTGGCAACTCAGGGGTCAAACCTTTGTCCCGCGCCTCTATCATCAGATCAATATGATCGATGGCATAGAGGCCTTTCTTCTGACCGAATTCCATTAGTTTTCGGCTCACCTCTTCGCGATCAGAGTAGTCCTGTTTGCAAAGTTGCATATGCACTTTTCCATCACTGGTTCTGAAGTACCCGTAAGGCTTATTCTTCCAATCGCCTTCCTGTAGCATAAAGCGTCGTTTGGTGCCACCGGCCTTCGCTATCATTAAAGTAGGGGCTGGCCACTGAATGCCCCGTAATTCTTTTAACTGCTCATAAGGGGAAATTCCCTCAACCTTTTCCCTTTCTAGAATACCGGTTAGATCCGTGTCTGTTCCCTTGGAGGCTCGAATGACATCACGGAAAATTTCTTGCGAATCATAAAACCCATTGTCCTGCCGTTTGTAAGGAAAAATGCTATCTGCATCCAAACCTAACAAATGCGCAATTTCTTTGCCTTTGTCGATTACCATATCTGAATCCGGCCGACACCCGTCCGGCGGTAGCGCNGCCATTTCACAGATATTGATTCTTCTTTCAGAGCTAATATAAACGCCTTCCACCTCTCCCCAAGTGGCGGCAGGAAATATCACATCGGCATACAAATTATTNGGCGCATGGCGATATATCTCCTGCACCACATTAAAGGTTTTCATTAATGCAGGGCGCACCAGGTTATAGGTGTCAGGCAAATCGATATGGGTGGCGTAAACCAAAAATATCGATTTCACCTCTCCTTTTAACGCACGTTCCATCATGCCAATAGCAAAACCGGGATTTTTTGCGTTCATCGCCGTAATAAGCTGTTTTTCTGGCACTCGCCATGCTTTCGCCATATGGGCTCGGTGCGATGCATTACTGAGTGGCTGATTGAAGGGCAAACGGTCAGTCAGTCCTCCAGTGAAACGTTCTCCCATTGCGTTGGGTTGACCGGTCATGGAAAACGGCCCACAACCCGGCTTTGCTAAGTTCCCCGTTAAAGTGAGTAGATTAATAATAGAGATCACATTGTGTTGACCGTGNATATGCTGGTTGTAGCCAATACCCCACATAATAATCACGCCACCATAACCATCACCACTGNGTTTGCCCTTACTTCGCACCAGGCGCTTACGTGTTGCATCAGCAAACATGGCAGCAACTCTGCGTATCTTTGCTGGCGATACATCGTGGTTGGGTCCNCCCATTCGATCCTGAACTTGCTCAGGGCTATAGTCATTTTGTACGCCCTCTACATACTCCTTCCATCCCGTNACATGGGCNTTTAGAAACTCCCAATCAATCACATCNGGATGATCTTTGAGTAATACATGAGCCAACGCATTTAAAAAACTAATGTCNCCGTTGAGAATGGGCACATGGACGTGGTTGTCTGGATTGATATCTCGATAACCTTGACTGCTGCCGGTATCNCGNGGGTCNACCACAACNGTGGGNATATCCATCTTTCGNTTATGNTCTGCTGCTCGCCAAAATATAATGGGGTGAGCTTCTCTGGGATTGTGCCCAAGGTGCATAATCATGTCGCACAATTCGATATCTTCGTACGCTAATGGGGGAGTATCTGAGCCCAAGGTTTTGAAGTACCCGGTTACCGCTGAAGTCATGCACATGCGCGCATTAGCTTCAATTGTATTGGAGCCTAGCACTCCCTTCATAAATAGATTCTCTAAATATTGGCCCTCCATTGTTAGCTGACCAGACCCGTATAAACCTATTGAATTGCCCGAATACTTTTTGGCGAAATGAGCTACTTTGCGGGCCACCATCTCAGATGCTTTTTCATAAGCAACTCTCACAAAGTGCTCTTCATCAAAGGAGCCTTTTGTCTTGGAGATATATTCCATGTCGCCGTGACCTGGTTTAGTCCACTCTGCCCATACATCCTTACGAACGTAGGAGTCTCCCTCCATTCGATCAACGTACATGGGCTCAGCCGCAGTTAAACCTTTAATGCACTGTAAACCGTAATTCGTTGGATGGTCTTTATCGGGGCGCATGGAAACGATCTTGCCATTTTCAACTTGAATAATAGTGCCACACCCAACACCACAATAGGGACATTGTGCCAAGGCCGTAGTTCGCTCCGTAGTTCGCGCCGTAGTGCCCTGCTTAGCGCTGGGGGCCGCCTCTAGTTCCGGATTGTTACTCACATACAAACTAGCACCCGCTGTGGCTGATGCGATAAATGCACTACCCTTCATAAACGTACGACGATTGGTCTTTACTCGTTTCATAAAATTCTCTCAATAGAGGGTCTATTTAAGGGTTCTAAGGTAAGTAATGATGTCATCTATTTCTTGATCAGAAAGATCGGCCAGGGCAGCGGGACCCTGAAAAGGTAACATACGTGTGTTAGAGCGACCTTTTCGAATAGTTTCCCGAATAAATCCGTCACTTGCCTTGCTGAGAAATCCTTGTCTTCCCACCGCTGTACCCGAACCGCCAGCGGCATAACCGTCTCCCTCGGGACCGTGACAAGTAGAACAGATTTGCTCAAACCAAAGTTTGCCAAGACGAGGATCTCCTTTCGCTTCGGCTTGGCTGTCTATAGCCTTTGATCTGTTTTCCTCCTGCTCATGACTTCTCAAATATAAAACAATCGCCTCTATTTTCTGTTTGCCTAAGTGCGCGTAGGGAATCATGCTGGTACCGCTTCTACCGTCTCTAATGGTACTCAGCAAAAACTTGTCTGAGGCGGTTGCGAGCAGTTCTTTATTTGTCAGGGACGGAGCTACTCCTGCCTTGCCTATGGCATCTTGTTGGTGACAAAAAACACAGTTTTGACGGTATAACTCCCCGCCTAGTTTTACTTGCTTATCACCGATCACTTCTCCCGAAGCTGGGTCTATTATTGTCATCCCAGTGGCCGTGAGGCTAAAGACGATTGCGCCAACTATCCTGAGAAAAAGCTTCATACCACCTCCCTGCTCTTCGCAATGATGATTTAAACCTACTTAAAGACTTAGGATTTCTAGGAGTGTAGTTTACCAAGGCAACCGAAAATTGATCTCTGTCACGGTAGCCTTAATTCGGTGTCTGGTATTTGAAATAATGCAAATTCAATGTAGAAGTCAATCGTCACTTATTCACCGTCTTAATACCTACTTCAAACACTGTTAAACAAATATCTGATGAGATGGACGCCGTGAAGTGGATGAGATTCATCTCAGCCACAATGAGTAATATCAAGCAGAATCTGAAAATCAAAGCGTTCGTCGGAACAAGTAAAAATGTGGTGGTAATTCAGAATTCGATAGCCAAACTTATTTGACAAACAAGACCTAGTCTCCTTGCTCAAAGGAGACGCAATAGCGCAAGACCCACTCGATAAGTTTCAGATGAATTTATTTTGAAGGTTAACGGGACAGAATTGAAATTTTTCCTATAATTTCCTCACCATCATCTCAGCTTCACGCTCAAGATCGGCATCGTTAACAATAGTAAGTCCCGTCACAGGATTTATGCGAATAACCTGCGCGTCTCGTGGACCGGATAGCGTCGCCTGAACGACTACCCCTCCCATTTGAAACGCCGGTTTAACTCGCCCCTGCTTCTGTTGCACAACATGACATAATTCATGTGCTAAATGTTTTTCCTGACCTGAGCCAAGGTGTATCTCAGAGCCCTGAGCATAAGCAAGCGCACCAAGCTGAGCCGGTTTACTGCTATTGTAATGCACCGTAACATCATCCAGGTTCTGGCCTGAAAGACTTTCCATACCTGACTTTAATTTTTCCGGCAATCCTGTTTTGCTTTCCATTCTTCTGACTCCTAATAAGACTTACAAATAACTTTAAAAATAACGAGAGAAATTACTTTGCCGTTATTCGATGCAGCCAAACCCTTTGATTAGTTGGAGTACCTTCTAATAAACGGAACTCTGATAGATGCATGTGATTATTTTATAATTGGCCTGTAAGCCCATATATTTCCAGATACACTTATGGTCACGGTTTTCTTAACTTTAGCTTTTTCCATTTTTTTATTGTAAGGATGTTTCTGGCTCTCAGTAGTATTCGTGACTACAGCTGACACATTCTTGGTATATATTTCTTGGTTTTGTACTATCTTCCCCAGCGGTTTTACATTCTGATCTAGTGTTTTTAACAGGCCTTTTGCATTTACAGTTCCATTTACTACGGCTGTATGATGGGGCTTTTCCACGATTTCTGTTTGGGTCTCGGACCAAGTCGCTTCGTCTTTAAATGTGTATTCCAGAAGAGTCGTTGTAGTCTCCTTATGATTTCGAAACTGTAAAATATCGCCTGCTGAAACAGCATCAATAGCGATTTTATTTCCCCAGATATAGTTAGCATTACGGCTAACAGGTCCTAAATCGCTAGATGTTTTACCTCCATTACTGCTCAATGCTTCTTCAACTAAAGTCCAACACTCCCCATCACCAATCTTTTTCCCAATTTGAACACGCACCCAGACTACTATTCTATTTTTCAATTGAGCGGAAGTATCTTCCATTACAAAGCCCTCTAAAACGGGAGACTAGGAGAGTAGCAGGACGTCAGATTGGGTATTACTACAATGGGTTACAATGAGTATCATCTGTAGGCTTGATTAAATCGTTTTGATCAAGGGGCTGTTTATAGGTCTACCTACGAANAACTCTAAACCGAGTAAGATGGTTTTGGGGCCTATGACCCCAAAACCATCTACGCCTCAACGGTTCAACTCGCCGTTATCAGCCTTCAACAGTATCAAATACATACGGCTCAAGAGTTTCCTGCCCGGTCAATCGATATTTGTGCCATTTACCACCACCGTAGTAAACAAGTGCTCCCGGCTTGGCCGTACCCTCATGATCGTAATACGAAATACAATCACGCATGGGTGCTGTTGCTATGTCTACCTTGGCACAGTGCTTAGCGTACTCAGTTTGAGACTCTTCAGTAATATCCACTACGTCAGCGCCTTTTTCCGCCATTTTTTCGAGCATCCATTGCACATAGTTACCATGATCTTCAATGGTGTCGGTGAAATTAAAGCTACCTCCACCGCCCTGTGGCCCAGTGATAACAAACATATTCGGAAAGCCTTTGGTCTGCATGCCGAGGAAAGTTTTGGTTTCCTCCTCGTCCCATTTTTGCTTCAAGGATCGACCATCAAGCCCCTTAATCATCTCAAAGGTGGACGTCGCCATCCACTGAAATCCGGTGGCGTATATAAGCACATCAAACTCATACTGCTTACCTTCATGGACAATGCCTTTTTCATTGATTTCGGCAACGCCGCGAGGTGCTGTATCAACCAGTGTAACGTGAGGCTTGTTAAACACAGGCAGATATTCGTCATGGAAAGTGGGTCGTTTACAGCCATAGGCATAATAGGGCTTCAGTGCTGCTGCAGTTTTAGGATCTTCCACGATGGCATCCACTCGAGCGCGAATTTGCTCCATGATGCGAAAGTTTGAATCCAGTTGCTTCTGCATCATCTCTTCGGGCGACAGTGGCTTGGCGTGTACTTTCTTCTTCTTGAAACTGTCAATTTTGCCAGACAGATAATCGTCGTTTGCAGACAAAGCTGAACGGCCCGATGATATTTTGGCAAACCTTGCGCGACGTTTTTTCGCCCAATCCGTTTCGGTTTTCCAGGTTTCCTTTTCTTCGTCAGTTGTCTCTCGTTGATCACGCACGTCAATCGAGGAAGGAGTACGCTGGAAGACAAACAGCTCTTTTACAGTCTTGGATATTTCAGGAATAATCTGAACTGCCGTGGCACCCGTACCTATAATTCCAACACGCTTATCTTTCAGGTCTACATCATAGTCCCAGCGGGAAGTGTGAAAAGCCTCGCCCTTGAATTTTTCCATGCCGTTAATTTTTGCCAACTTCGGTGTGGTCAATATACCATTAGCAACGATCAGGAACTTCGCTTTCATTTTGTCGCCACGGTCCGTGCTCACTTGCCAGCGCCCAATGGATTCGTCCCACTGGGTTTCTTCAACTGTGGTGTGGAACAAGCACTTTTCGTAGAAACCGAATTTTGTCGCAATTTTTTGACAGTATTCCATAATTTCGAAACCACTGGCGAACT
>JAESQG010000129.1 GCA_016765265.1 Pseudomonadales bacterium
TGTTATTCCTATTTTCGATTACCTTGGTTACCCACTAGACCCAAAAGATCTGATCCAAATGACAATCGTTCACCACTCTTGCTCGAGTTAATCCTCTTACCTTTTACAAGAAAATGTGGCCTGCCGCTGTTTTCGGGTTTAGCACCGCGAGCAGCGCGGCCACCATGCCGGTGACTTTACGGCTGGTAGAAAAAGCGTTGGGTGTCAAAAATTCCGTCGCATCATTTACGATTCCCATGGGAACGACTATTAATATGGATGGTACTGCGATTATGCAAGGTGTAGCCACTGTCTTTATTGCTAATGCTTACGGTATTGATCTTGGTTTGACAGAGTATTTGACAGTAATACTGACAGCGACAATGGCATCGGTAGGTACAGCTGCCGTACCGGGTGCTGGAATGATTACGCTAGCGATGGTGCTATTGCAGGTTGGTTTACCGGCAGAAGCGATTGGTTTGATTATTGGAGTCGACCGATTATTGGACATGATGAGAACAGCCGTTAACATTATGGGAGATGCCACCGTTAGTTGCGTGATAGCACAGAGTGAAGGAAAGCTAGAGAGGGAAGTGTTTAGTAATCCTGAAGAAAGAGGGCAAGTGTGATATTGCCACTTAGGTCGGGGAGCTGACAGCGTGTTGCTGCATGCGGGAAGGTGCTGGATGAGAGGAATTCTTCATTTTTTCAAGCTAAACTTGTTTGCCGCATTAGCAGCAGTTCCTGTAGCGATTCCTGTAGCGATTCCTTTAGCAATTATTATGGTTGTGCCCCTTGTCTTTGCTGAACAAGCCGTCTTTGCTGAACAAGGCGTATTTTCTGAACAAATAGAGAGAAGCGATCAAAAGAAAACACTAATCAAGGAGGTACTGACGGAGTCGGGGTTGATGGCTATCGTGGAAACAGCTGCTTATATCCGTGATGAAGAGATGAGTAGGCTGGCGGCCACTAAAGGGCCGATCACTGAGTCGGAGTTAGCGGCAGTGAGAATCAGATTAATGGGCTCAGTGAGAGAAAAGTATATATTGAATCAAATACGGCAGCACCTGGATCAGGAGTTTTTGGCTCTTGATCTGCAAAAGTTGCTGCGGAAATTGAGAGTTCCCGCCATTGAAAAAGCGA
Organism: Pseudomonadales bacterium; assembly: GCA_016765265.1. Taxonomy (GTDB): domain Bacteria; phylum Pseudomonadota; class Gammaproteobacteria; order Pseudomonadales; family DC-out160; genus DC-out160. The sequence continues at coordinate 1,123 of JAESQG010000129.1, forward strand.
AATTGATTAAAGGGCGGATCAGTGAAGCGCACTTTGCAGAAGAGATTCGAGATTATCACTTACGATTAATAGAACATCCACCGAGAGAATCCAGAGTCCAGTTGATGAGTGAGTTGGCAAAAGTAGAACGAATCAATGGATTGAATACAATAGTCAAGGTCGAAGTGCGCAAGAGCTTGCTAACGGCGATTACTCACGTGAAGGACAATGTGATTCCTACTGAGCAAGAGTTGGATCGACAAATGACTAGCTTTCGCAAACGTGTGGCGGATAAGTCCAACAATCAAAGTGTAGAGCATTACCTTTATTTATTTCGAGCGGTTCCTAGTAGCGAGTTGAAAAATATCATTAATGACTACAAACGGTCAGGATTACAAAGACTGGTGGACAGCTGTGAAAAACGTTTAAAAAAAGAATTTTCAGTGGGCCGACAGCAATTTGATCAAGTGAATCAAATCGGTGGAGCGGCCCTAGCCAAGAGAAAATAAGGAGCCAAGAGAAAATAAGGCTCTATTTCGCCAAATTTCGGGCGATTGTTTGGAGGTGATCAGCATTGTCTACAGTCTTCTGAATCGCTTCAAAGGCTTCATCAGGCTCCAGGTGTAGCCGTTGGTATAGCTCATCAGGAATGGGTTGAGCAGTACAATCTCCGATGCCTTGCTGGCGTAAAAGCTGATTAGAGAGAAATAGTAAATTAGGGTAAGGAGAATATTGATCCTCATAGGCCGCATCTTGCTGCCAACGTAATGCGGTTACAATCTCCTCAGGCATATGCCAAACTTTCATTAGCCACGCACTGATTTGTTCGCGGGTCAGTCCCAATAGATACTCATCTATAACTGATGGGCATACATGTTCATTTACTTCAGTAAGCCGACTAATAAGTGTGAAGTGCGGTGGAAAAACAAAGCCCAGTACCAAGTAACCAAAGTTGTGCAAAAGGCCTGAAAGATAAGCCATTCCAATGGCAGGGCGTTCCCCTTTGGGCATAGCCTTGACCAGTTGTTCTGTTGCAGCGGCAGTGAAAACGGCCTGTTGCCAGTAAGGCGTAATACCGCGAGGACCATCTTGTGGTAGTGCCAAACTTTTACCAAGGGCCAATCCCAAAGCTAAATTGATAACTAGGTCAAAGCCCAACACTCGCACCACTGCATCTTGCACCGAGGTGATTTTACCGGGTGCGGCATAGTAGGGGGAGGAAGCCCAGCTGACCACTTGTGCCGCAAGGCTAGGATCCGTTTCTACTACCGAAGCCAATTCACTTACCCCCGCATCTGGATCCACTCTCAGTTTAATAATGCGTTCGGCAGTATCCGGCATAGGGGGTAATTCAAGGGTATTCTCCAATCGTTGTTTGATTCTTAAAGAGGTAAATTGCTCCACTGCTTTGGTAATTTTGGCTTCATCATCAGAGAATTTATTATTAGACTGGGTGACATAGGGTGCAATGAGAGTCGAAAAACTACCTAGATCCGACTCCGCGACTGCGCGTTTAAACTGATCTTGCGCCAATTTTACATAAATACCCGGAACACCAGACTCTAAAAATACAAAAGGTTTTTCAAATAAACAGTGATCCGCAATAGTAGAGAACTCAGTTAATTTTGGAACCGCTGCAAGCATTTCCAAACCGTGTCTCTTTTTTATTTTATCTGACTCTTCCGCTGTTGCTGCCTGTAGGCTGCGACCGAGCAATTCACACAAGCCATTTAAATCTAAAAGGCAGTTGCCGGGCATCAATACTTGGACCATGCCCAAGCTGTCCTGTAATAGTACCAACTTAACAATGGCGTTGGGGTCAAGAATATCGCCGGTGGATGTTGTTTCAGCCGTATGGATGGTGCTATCCGCTGCAATGTCGTAGCTGATGTTCTGTAAGTCTAGACATTTTTGTACTGACGCTGGAATCGCCATTTCTTTGCTCCCTGTCGCTTTTCTCTTAGTAGTCAACGTTTTAGCCTAATCAGTGATTGGTGATTGGTGATTGGTGATTGGTGATTGGTGAGTCCACGCTTTATAGTGGCAACTAGCAATATTGTATTTTTAGTATAGCCATAAATTGCGTAGCTCAAGGTTCCTGATGCGAGAAAAAGGGGCGTTTGAGTAGGCAAACTATTTTTATAATAAAAGGGAATATGATGGGCTGAAGGTAATGCTTTTTACTTCTTAGGTATGGGAGTTTATACCTGGCCATATTGTTCTTTCTGCCCAAGCCAGCGGTTGACCAAGGGCTCTATAGCCTCAGGATGATGTTGAATAATTTCTTGTGCGGCAAGTTTGGTTTGTTCGAGTAATGCCTCGTCGCGAATGAGGTCTGCAATGCGAAACTGAAGTTCTCCAGTTTGTCGTGTGCCTAGCACCTCGCCAGGCCCCCGCAGTTCGAGATCTTTTTCCGCAATAACAAAACCATCGCTGCTCTCGCGCATAATGCCTAATCGGGCTTTTCCGTGGGGAGAAAGCGGAGATTGATACAGTAAAACACAGTAGCTTTGGACGGTTCCTCTTCCCACACGCCCCCGAAGTTGATGCAATTGGGCTAAACCAAGACGCTCAGGATTCTCAATGACCATAACACTGGCGTTGGGCACGTCCACTCCAACCTCGATCACAGTAGTGGCAATTAAAAGGTCCACTTCCCCATTTTTAAAACGGGCCATTACCTCTGCTTTTTCTGATGACTTAAGGCGGCCATGCACCAGTGCAATCTTTAATTCTGGTAATACCTCGGTCAATTGTGTTGCTGTATCCTCAGCAGCCTGACATTGCAAAGCCTCGGATTCATCTATTAATGTGCAAACCCAATAGCATTGTTTTTTCTCTTGGCAGGCGTTACGTACTCGTTCCACTACCTGATGACGGCGAGTATTTTCAATAACAACGGTTTTAATGGGAGTACGTCCAGGGGGTAATTCATCGATAACGGAGGTATCTAAATCTGCGTAAGCACTCATGGCTAATGTTCGCGGAATGGGAGTGGCTGTCATGATCAGCTGATGAGGAATGTAACCGGTAGCCTGTGCCTTTTCTTTTAATGCTAAACGTTGATGTACGCCAAATCGATGTTGCTCATCAATAGTGACCATCGCAAGATCGTGGAACTTTACCTCGTTTTGAAACAGTGCGTGAGTTCCCACAATTGCTTTTGCATCACCGCTAGCAATAAGATCGAGTTGTACTTGGCGTTTTTTGCCTTTTAATTTTCCTGAAAGCCAAGCGACTTTAATACCCAATGGTTCAAACCAAATTTTAAAATTTTCGTAGTGTTGTTCTGCCAAGATCTCAGTGGGCGCCATAATTGCCGCTTGTTTGCCACTGTCGATGGCGGTGAGCGCCGCAATGGCCGCAACAATGGTTTTACCTGATCCTACATCTCCTTGCACCAATCGCAACATGGGCGCCTGTTTTGCCATGTCTTGTTGAATTTCATTTACCACTCGCTGCTGTGCTTTAGTGAGTGTAAAAGAGAGATTATCAAGGAAGCAACTCAATTTATTGGTCTGGGGCACTAGCGCAGGAGCACCTTGTTGTCGAATTTGATATCGTAAGCGAAGCAAACTGAGGTGATGAGTTAGCAATTCTTCGAATGCGAGCCGTTGCAAGCTAGGGTGCTCTCCTGTCTGGATATCCTCTTGCCTGATATTAGGGGGCGGCCTGTGAATAAATTGAATCGCTTCTGCAAGGCTGCTTAATCCAAATTGCTCTCGAATAGAAAGCGGCAAATATTCAGCCAGCACTTTTTCTTTGTTTAGCTGAGCTAAAGCCTGTTCTGTTACATCTCTTAAGCGATGTTGCGTGACGCCTTCTGTTGTGGGATATACTGGCGTTAGCGTATTGTCTAGCGCCGGTATCACCTCTTTATAAGTTTTGTATTCTGGATGAACCATTTCGAGCCCACCTGAACCCAATCGTACTTCGCCATAACATAGAACTTGGCAGCCTTTTTCAAGTTTTTCCTTTTGTGATGCGCTAAAGTGAAAAAATCGCAAGCCTAAGGTTCCCGAGCCATCTTGAATCTTGCACACCAAGCTGCGCCGCTTACCAAAAAGAATAGTGGAGACCACTATCTCTCCTGCAATGACCGCTTCGGCACCGGGGTATAGCGATCCAATGTGACTTAGGCGCGTTCTGTCTTGGTATCGTGAAGGTAAATGGAAGAGTAAATCCTCAACACTAATTAAATGTAACTTGGCCAGTTTTTCAGCTAACTTAACACCCACGCCGTGTAGCTTAATCAGCTTGCGGCGGGCAGGGGGGTTTTCGGTAGAAGATGGGTTTTTTGTAATTGAGGGACACATGTTCGTTTCTTGATTTAATTTATCGATCGAATTTACGGATCGAATTTATGGGTTATAGACACTGGGTGGATATTGATTCTTCAGTATTCTAATTGAGTTCGACTATGTGGAGTAGAAAAACATTAGCAGACTTAGGATAAATAGAGTCTTATTCTAGTGGTTGATCTGTATACTCGCTTTGAGAACTGCTACACGCTGTTGGCGGTTAAATAACTAAGCCATTTCAGGAACGCGTATTACAGTCATATCTTATATGAACAGGCCATGGTTAAAAGAGGTGTTTTATGTCGCAACTATATGATGCAATTAACGATGAACTGCAACAATTCATTCTGAAGCAGAAAATATTCTTTGTAGGTACTGCGGGCGCTGAAGGCAAGGTCAATGTTTCCCCTAAAGGGATGGATACGCTGCGGGTAATAGATGATAAGCGTGTTATTTGGTTAAATCATACGGGCAGTGGTAATGAATCTGCGGCCCATGTGCTGGAAAATGGACGTATGACTATTATGTTTTGCGCCTTTGAGGATAAGCCACTTATATTGAGACTGTATGGAAATGCCACTGCGATACATGAGAGAGATGATTTATGGGATCACATGGTGAAGAATTTTGATAATGTGACGGGAGCAAGGCAGATTTTTAATTTAGAGATTGAGATGGTTCAAACCTCTTGCGGTTTCGCCGTGCCAAATTTTGATTATGTTGCAGAGCGAGAAGTATTACTAAATTGGGCGGAGGTAAAGGGTCGAGAAGGCGTGGTGCAATATTGGCGAGATAATAATGTAGAGAGCTTAGATGGAAAGCCTACTAAAGTGTTTGATGAGTAGGCTGTGTATAAGATCAATCCTCAAGATATAGGACAGCATCCATTTCCACCGCTGCATTTTTGGGAAGTGTGGCGACACCAATAGCGGCTCGTGCTGGATAAGGTTTATCAAAATAGCGCGCCATTATTTCATTTACTAAAGTAAAATGACTTAGATCGGTTAAAAAAATATTAAGCTTAGCGATATTATTCAATGTGCCGCCAGCAGCTTCAGCTACAGCCTTTAAGTTTTCAAGCACTCGACTGATTTGTGCTTCCATATCCCCAGTGACCATTTCCATGGATTGTGGGTCAAGTGGAATTTGGCCCGACATATAAACCGTATTATCTACTTTCACTGCTTGTGAATAGGTGCCGATGGCCTGTGGGGCTTTATCGGTGTGAATGATCTCTCTTGCCACCATGTTCTCCTTTTTTGTTGATACACTGGAACGCTGATACATTTAGCCTTTAACGCGGGTAATTTTGCTAACGACTTTGGAATTTCTGAGGCGCTTTATAATGCCGGCTAGATGTACCCGATCTCTTACCACAATACATATATTCACGGTACTAAGATTGCCATCTTTGTCGCCCATATTGATGGTTTCAATATTGGAATTGCCATCGGCGATTATGGTCGCGATTGTGGCGAGTACGCCACGATTGTTTTCTAACTCTACCCTTAGCTCTACGGTAAAGTCGCGCTCAATACGTTCATCCCAAGCTACAGGCAGACATTTTTCAGGATTATCTTTTATTGCTTCGCGCACATTACGGCAAGTGTTGACATGTATTACCATGCCTCGGCCAGAACTTAAAAAACCAATGACTGAATCTCCAGGAATTGGGCGGCAGCAGCGACCAAAGTTCACCAGCATGCCTTCAGTACCGCGAATGGCCAGTGGTTTTACCGATTTTTCTTTGGAGAGTTGAGAGGTATCTTTTGCAGGTAGTAGTCTATGAGCAACTATAGGTGCGATTCGGTTGCCCAAACCAACGTCTTCTAGTAGATCATCTAGGTTGTCGAAACCCGATTCGGTCAACGTCAGCTGTATTTGTTCTTCTGTAATATCATCTAAAGATTTTGAGTAGGTTGCCAGAGCCTTATCGAGCAGTCGACGACCCAGTGAAACGGACTCGGAAAAGCGCTGGTTTTTCAAGAAATGCCGAATATTACTGCGTGCTTTACCGGTAATGATAAAACTAAGCCAAGCCGGATTTGGGCTGGCACCAGGAGCAGTAATAATTTCAACAGTTTGACCGCTTTGAATGGGAGCGCTTAAGGGAGCTAGGCGATTATCCACGCGGGCGGCCACACAGCTATTACCCACATGAGTATGGACGGCATAGGCAAAATCAACTGGCGTGGCACCCGTGGGTAGTTCCAAAATATTACCCTTGGGGGTGAAAACATAAACTTCATCGGGAAATAAATCGATTTTAACGTTTTCAATAAACTCTAAGGAGTTGCCTGCATATTGCTGTAGCTCTAATAATCCTCTTAGCCATTCCCGCGTGCGCATTTGAGCGCCGATATTCAAGCCATTTTCTGTTTTATATAATGAATGGGCAGCTATGCCGTCGTTGGCCATGGCATCCATATCTTCTGTGCGAATTTGTATTTCTATGGGTAGGCCGGTATTGCCTTTGAGCGTGGTGTGAAGAGACTGATATCCGTTGGCCTTTGGTATGGCGATGTAATCTTTGAAGCGTCCAGGAATGGGTGTGTAGAGATTATGAACCGCACCCAAAGCGCGATAACAATCGTCAACATTATCGACGATAATTCGAAATCCATACATATCCATTATTTGTGAGAAGGATTTGCTTTGCGACTTCATCTTTTTGTAAATACTGTATAGGTGTTTCTCGCGGCCCACAACGCGACCATCAATACGGTCTTCTTTAAGACGTTCGGCGATGGAATTTTGAATACCGCTCATGATTTCTTTGCGGTTGCCACGGGTTTTTTTGATCGCCTTCTTGATCAATGTCGACCGCATGGGGTACATGGCACAGAAGCTGAGGTCTTCGAACTCTATGCGGATTTTGTTCATCCCTAGCCGATTGGCTATCGGTGCGTATATTTCCAAGGTTTCGGTGGCTATCCGGTTACGCTTTGCTGGTTGCAGCGAGCCTAAGGTACGCATGTTATGCAGACGGTCAGCTAGTTTCACCAGTATGACGCGAATATCCCTGGTCATTGCGAGCATCATTTTCCGAAAATTTTCAGCTTGAGCAACGGCGCGGTTTTCTACCTTGATGGCAGAAATCTTACTTACCCCGTCTACCAGATCAGCGACTTCTGGACTAAACAGTTTTGCTATGGTGTCTTTGCTAACGTCAGTGTCTTCAATTACATCGTGCAGCAATGCTGCCATCAAACTTTGATGGTCCATGTGCATATCGGCCAAGATTGAGGCTACGGCAACAGGGTGGGTGATATAGGGATCACCGCTGCGTCGATATTGCCCTTCGTGAGCCTCTTCAGCAAAATCCAGTGAATTTTTGACGAATTCAATTTGAGCCGAATCTAAATAGCTCAGTTTATCTTGAATAGTGTCGAAGTACGGTACCAATTGAGCTTCCTATAAGTGTTGATGAAGTTTGAGTGCCTAAATAGATGATTTGAGAGGATATGCTTTGAATTAGTGTACGTTATATTTGCATTGCCCAACAGTAAGATTGCTAATGGTCGCATCGTTAGCTGTACAAGTTTAGTTGATGCCTGTTGAGATCATTGTCTTGATTTAACAGTGAATGCAGAAAAATAGCGACTGACATGCCTATAGCTTATTAAATTTAGGCTTTATAGACTGGGAGAGAGTGGTTACAGACCGCGTAGGGATAGTGACGCGGTCTGTAGGTAATGGGTAATGGTAGGTAATGTAGGTTAACGCTCAGAAAAATGAAGGGGGTTTTGGCTTGTCCTCTGATTGAGGTGCCTCGGCTTCAGATTCTGGTTCTTGCGGTATAACTACGGCTTGCTGGGGTATGACTACTGGTTCTTGCGGTATAACTACGGCTTGTTCCTGAGTTGCGAGAGTTTCTTCTTGCGTGATCATGGGCTCAAAGGTGGTTTCTACCTCAGGTTTAGCATCAAGAATACTGCGGCCAACATAACCTTCTGCGATTTCTCTAAGGGCCATTACCGTTGGTTTGTCATTTTCCCATTCCAAATAGGCATCTTTACCACCAGTGGCCAATTGTCTTGCACGCTTGGAAGCCACCAAAACTAGGTCGAAACGGTTATCTAATTCATGTAAACAGTCTTCTACAGTTACTCGAGCCATCTTTTACCTCATCGTTATACTTGCGCGATCAAATTATAGTGTGATTTTGTGTATCTGCATAAGCTATGCAGTTATAAAACGAGCTATTTTACGCCAGAGTAAATACTTAGGACAATAGCTCTTCGATTAAAGATAGTCTTTTTTTACCTATAAGGGGCAGTTTAAGTTGGTTTGCCCTGATAATAGACCTTAAATCCAATAAAGCTTCGTCAAATTGATCATTAATGACCACAAAATCGTATTCGGCATAGTGGCTCATTTCCCCTTTTGCCTCCGCCAGCCGTTGGGCTATTACTAAGTCCGTATCTTGACCTCTGTCTTGCAGTCGCTCGTGTAGGGTCTTTTTAGATGGAGGTAAAATAAAAATACCGATCGCTTTGGGCATGACTTTTCTGATCTGCTGAGCGCCTTGCCAGTCAATTTCAAGTATCACGTCCTTGTCTAAAGCAAGTGTATCTGCCACCCACTTCTGTGAGGTGCCATAATAGTTGCCGAAAACCTCGGCATGCTCAATAAACTCGGTACGATTCCTCATGGCCTCAAATGTAGGCTTGTCAGTAAAATGGTAGTTTACACCGTTTTCCTCTCCTGGCCGGATAGGTCGTGTAGTGTGAGAAATGGAGACTTGTAGATGATCACAAGAGGCCAAAAGCGCGTTGACCAAACTGGTTTTGCCCGCCCCCGAGGGGGCCGAAATAATAAATAGAGTTCCGCTCATAGTGAAAGTGTTATTCCATATTCTGAATTTGCTCTCGCATCTGCTCGATGCAAACCTTTAGCTCTACAGAGGCTTGGGTTGATTGAGAATCTATAGATTTGGAGCCCAAAGTATTGGCTTCCCTATTAAGCTCTTGCATTAGAAAGTCTAGTCGACGTCCAGAGGGCCCACCCTTATTCAGTACCCGCGCCACCTCATCTACATGGGTTTTCAGTCTTTCTAGCTCTTCATCCACGTCAACCTTTTGCGCGAGATAGACCATTTCTTGTTCCAGCCGAGTGTTGTCTAGTTCACCTTTGATATCGGATAGGCGAGTTAATAGCTTTTCTTTTTGTCGCTGAATGATCTCCGGTAGCTTTGCCTGAACCAGTTGAAGTTGGTCATGTATTTCAATAAGTTTTTGTTCTACCGTTGTTTTCAGTGCTAGGCCTTCTCTCTCCCTAGTTTCTAAAAATCCGTTAAGTGTTTCATCAAAAATACTTAATGCGGCTTTACTGACAAGTTTCTGATCAGTTTCTTCTGTGGTGAGTACGCCAGGCCAACTTAGAAGCTCGTTAGGGTTGATTTTCATCGAGTCCGCATCAGAGTAGGTAGCAATCGTTTTCTGAATTTCTTGCGATGCAGATACTATCTGTTTGACTAAATCGGTATCGACCACCAATTTATTGCTATTTTTAACTGCACTTTGCAAGCGAATACTGACCTCAACTTTACCTCTAGCCAAACGTTTTCTAAGTGTTTCTCTTAGGGTGGGCTCGAGTATGCGAAGGTTTTCGCTAAGCCGAAAACTGGGCTCCAGATACCGGTGATTAACCGATTTTATTTCACAGGTGAGATCGCCCCAGGGTTCTTTGACATCTTGGCGACAGAAGGCAGTCATACTCCTAATCAGATTTTTTGGGTTGGTAGTCATCCTCTGATCCTGTTGTTGTTCAAGTTGTTGTTCAAGTAGTTGTTCAAGTAGTTGTTCAAGTAGTTACTCTATTTGTTGCATATGTAGTGTTTCAAGTAGCTGCTCAAGCTGGCTCGAATAACCGCTTATGCGTGGGGCGTATTATTGCGTATAAAGTGGGTGAGTATAAGAAAATTACGAATGCCACTGCAACGTTATTTAGGGTAATTTAGTGGTTAGCGCCAGCAAAGCTTGCAGTTATACTCCTATATCTTTCTGGTTTTGGGTATACTACGCCTTCCGATTGAATGTACGAGGAAGTGATAATATGCGCCCAAGTGGACGTAATCTCGATCAGATGCGAGAAGTAAAAATAACCCGCAATTTTACCAATCAGGCTGAAGGCTCGGTGTTGGTAGAGTTTGGCAATACGAAGGTGATTTGTACGGCGAGCGTTGAAGAGTCAGTTCCGAGGTTTCTTCGGGGAAGAGGTAAGGGGTGGATAACCGCTGAATATGGCATGTTGCCTCGATCAACGAATTCGAGAATGGATCGAGAAGCGGCGAGGGGTAAGCAAAGCGGTCGGACTCAGGAAATACAACGTCTGATAGCCCGTTCCCTGCGTGCGGCGGTTGACCTGAAAAAATTAGGTGAAAATACCATTACTGTGGATTGCGATGTTATCCAGGCTGATGGTGGGACGCGAACAGCTTCTATTACCGGTGGGTGTGTTGCGCTAGTAGATGCCTTGACGTATCTGTTAGATAAAAAAGCAATAAAAGATGACCCTTTAATCCGCCTAGTGGCGTCCGTCTCTGTGGGTATATATAAAGGCAAGGCTGTGTTGGATCTTGATTACCCCGAAGATTCAAATGCTGAAACTGATATGAATGTGGTGATGACTCAGCACGGTGGATTTGTAGAAGTGCAGGGCACTGCGGAAGGCGAGACCTTTAGTCGACAGGAATCTGATGCCTTGTTGGATATTGCAGAAAAAGGCATCAAAGAACTTATTGCAAAACAGCAGGAAGCTTTGGGGTGGTAAGGAGTAAGGAGCGCCGAGCTCCTTAATATACCTCAGGGTGATTCCCATCACACTTCCAAGTCATATTCCATGATTAGGGGTGAGTGATCGGAGAATCGTTCATCTTTGAAGATAGAGGTCGATTTTGTTTTGCCTTTTAACCCTGGGCTTAGAATTTGGTAGTCTATACGCCATCCGACATTCTTGGCCCATGCTTGACCACGGTTAGACCACCAAGTGTATTGATCCTCTTCTTTATTCACTACACGAAATGCGTCGATATACCCTAGATCATCGAATATATAATCAAGCCACTGTCGCTCTTCAGGCAGAAACCCAGAATTTTTTTTATTCCCTTTCCAGTTTTTTAAATCCTCGTTCTTATGAGCGATATTCCAGTCACCACAAATAATATAATCCCGACGTTTTCTCTTTAGTTTTTTAAGGTGTTCGCCGTAATGCTCAAGGAATTCAAATTTTTTCTGTTGTTTTTCTTCACCACTGGAGCCAGAGGGTAGGTATAGGGAAGCGATGCTCAGTTTATCAAAATCAGCCTGAATATACCGTCCTTCCTGGTCTGCACAGGGCCAACCTAAGCCAGTGGTTACGTTTTTGGGTTTTGCTTTACAGTAGATGGCGACTCCACTGTAGCCCTTTTTTTCAGCATCGAAGTAGTAGCAGTGGTAGCCCTTTGGATGGAACATCTCATCTTCTAGTTGATGTAATTGTGCTTTAGTCTCTTGTATGCAAACAAAATCGGGTGCTTCTGATTTAAGCCATTGGAAAAATGATTTCTTTGCAGCAGCGCGAATACCGTTAACGTTAGCGGTAATAACTTTCATTTATATTATCCAGTTTAGAGGCAGAAATCCTGCCGTTACAAAATTAAAATCGTGTATCATATATCCTCAAACGCGATTGAGATTTAGGTAGTTACGCGAAACGAATAGGAATTTTGCCAGAACAAACCTTGATACCTCAAGCCACCGTTATCTCAGTTACAGTTACTTAAGCCACAGTTAAAGGTGTTTGTAGCCAATGAAACCCTATCAAAAAGAGTTTATTGAATTTGCATTGGATCAAGGTGTTTTGAAGTTTGGTCAGTTTACACTAAAGTCTGGCCGCATCAGCCCCTATTTTTTTAATGCAGGTTTGTTTAATTCCGGCGTTGCGCTGTCTAAACTGGGTGAATTTTACGCTGCGGCAATTATAGAGAAAGTGCCGCCATTCGATATTCTATTTGGCCCTGCCTACAAAGGTATTCCCATCGCAACAGCTACTGCAATCGCATTGGCGACCCAGTATCAAAAAGATATTTCCTACGCGTTTAATCGCAAAGAGAAGAAAAAGCACGGTGAGGGCGGCGAAATCGTTGGAGCAGATTTAGCCGGCGATGTATTAATTATTGACGATGTTATTACTGCGGGTACGGCTATCAGAGAGGTCATGGATATATTTACCCGTTACCCTGCTAAACCTGTCGCAGTCATAGTGGCATTGGATCGACAAGAGAAAGGAAAAACAGACTTGTCAGCAATTCAGGAGGTGGAAAAGGATTTTAATATACCTGTTTTTAGCATTGTAAACCTTGATCAATTAATCCTCTTTCTATCAGATAACGTCAAATATACAGAAGAATTGGCCAGAGTATCGCAGTACCGACAGCAATTTGGGTGTTCAGCTGGATTGAATGCCATAAAATAACTAAGTTGGGCGTTATAGACGATTGTGAAATTCAGGACTTAGTAATTTTCTACCTTGATTTACCTTAAGTTATGCGCAATTACTGAACGGCTTGCTAATATTAAAAGATGAACCGTAGATCCAATCAATATAACAGACAGCGCCTCAGGTCCTGGCTAAGCCAAGAATATGCAATTTCGCTCTTTTTAGCTATCGGGATGGTTTTCATTGCCTTTAATAGTTGGGCTGGTGACTATCTCTATCGATATAACGATGAAAAAGGCAGGGTTGTCATCAATCAATCTATTCCTCCAGATAGTGTCAGCAGAGGTTATACCATTCTTAACAAAAATGGGTCGGTGCATAAAGTCATAGCGCCGGCGATGACTGCCGAGGAAAAAGAGAAGCGACATTTAACAAACGTAGAAGATGAAAAAGTACGAGCCGAAGAAAAAATCCGTTCTGCCAATGATGCTCAACTACTGAGAGCATTCAGTCGAGCGGAAGACGCAGAGCGTGCCAGAGATCGTAAGATAGCCGCCNTGGATGTGATTATCGATATCACCAATGGCAACATGTTGCGATTAAGTATGGAATATGAAAATGATGAAAGCCTAGCAGCTTCTTTGGAGCGAGCTGGTAGTAAGGTTCCTTCCTCCGTACTCGATAACTTGGATAGTCTAAGTAGACAAATTGGCGAGTCAGAGCAGTTTGTAAAAGAAAAAGAGATTGAAAAAAGCGAAGTAAACAAAACCTTTGATCATTATATTATACGTCTACGAGAACTAACGGGCATGTAAATAGGGTCATATTTTTTGTCTGTGCACCCTTATCTAAAAATATTTTCTCCTAAAANAACCCATTGTTCCCGCCACCATTCTGTTGGCATGCGTTTAAATTCGGATCTAACGAATTGACTTATTTTTCCATCAGCGAAAGCCATGATTAAATTAGCACTCTGAGCAGCCGATAATTTTGTACGTAATCCCTCTCGCAATTCCGCTTCGCGTAGGATTTGTTTTATTTGAGTTTCCAGTCGATCANATAGCGTTGCCANGCGTTGTCTTAATCTGTCNGTTTCCCCAGCAAGTGCATCACCGGTGAGTAAGCGAGAGATACCCGGGTTTCTTTCGGTAAAGGTGAGTAGCAANNCAATTATTTTTTCGCATTGGATAAGTGCCGAGTCTTCTTCTTTTAGGATGATAGAGATTCGGGTAAATAAAGTCTCCTCAATAAATTCAATTAGACCTTCAAACATTTTCGCTTTAGAGGGAAAATGCCGATAGAGAGCTGCTTCAGAAACCCCCACTTGCTTAGCTAAACTAGCCGTTGTTATGCGACCGCCAGGGTTCGCCTCTAGCATGTGGGCCAGGGCTTGAAGTATTTGATCGCGGCGAGACGGTTTCGGTTCTCGGTCTACCATAGAACTTACCTGTTGTTTTTACTATGACTAATCATGTAAACGTTATGGGCATATCCTCATCGNACTTTAATTCTTATCGCACTTTAATTAAGGTGCCAACACCTTCGTCAGTTAATAGTTCCAGTAATACTGCATGTGGAATGCGACCATCNATAATATGAGCGGAGCTTACACCGCTTTTTACTGCATCTAGGGCGCAACTTATTTTGGGGAGCATACCGCCGTAAATGGTGCCGTCTGCAATTAAATCATCTACTTGTTGGGCGGTTAATCCGGTTAGCACTTTGCCTTTCTTGTCTTGTAAACCGCCGGTATTGGTTAACAGAATAAGCTTCTCTGCTCCTAACACTTCTGCCAATTTCCCTGCCACCAAATCCGCATTTATATTGTAAGATGCGCCATCATCACCCACCCCTATTGGTGCAATGACGGGTATAAAATTTCCTTTGGTGAGCATATTGACCACATCGGTGTTGATGCTCTGAACCTCGCCAACATGACCAATATCTATAATCTCTGGGGTTTGCNTCTCCGGTTTACTTTGCTTAATGATCATTTTCTTGGCGCGAATAAGCTGNCCGTCTTTGCCGGTCAAGCCNATAGCGCGNCCACCGTTGNTATTAATNAGGTTAACGATGTCCTTATTCACTAGACCACCGAGAACCATTTCTACTACATCCATGGTTTCCTTGTCAGTGACGCGCATGCCTTCTACAAAGCGGCTTTCTTTGCCCAGTTTTTTTAACAAATCACCAATCTGAGGTCCTCCGCCATGGACAACCACTGGGTTAATTCCCACTAGTTTCATCAANACAATATCTCGAGCAAANCTGTGCTTTAGNCCTTCGTCGACCATAGCGTTGCCCCCGTACTTGATTACACAGGTTTTGCCATTAAAGCGCTGAATATACGGTAAGGCTTTAGTGAGCACTTCGGCGATGTTGATAGCTTGGTCTTTTTTTAGTGTCATTTTTTTACTAGGGTCTGTTTTTTTACGTTTAGATACTATGATCGGATATTATGATCTAATGCCATGATCGAATGCTAGGTTTAGAGTTTGTCTAGAACTACCATTTTAAATGCCGGACTTAAAACGGTAGTTCTAAGCTGGAATCGACGTTAAGTAAATTGTTTCTAAATAAGGTTTTTATTGTTTCTAACTGCTCTTCATCGTTGGCTTCAAATCTAGCGACTAAAACCGGTGTAGTGTTGGATGCTCTTACTAACCCCCAGCTTTCCGGAAAANCAACGCGAACACCGTCGATGGTGTTTATTCTGCCTTCGCCAAAATCACCGAAACGTTGTAAGTTTTCTATAATTTTGAACTTACTNTCATCCGTCACGGCGACATTGATTTCTGGTGTGGTGGGTTTTTCTGGAAATTCTGCAAAAACTTCATCAGCGTCTATGGTTTCCATAGAGAGAATTTCAAGTAATCGAGCCCCACTATATAAAGCGTCATCAAACCCGTACCAACGATCATTAAAGAAAATATGCCCGCTCATCTCGCCGGCAATAACGGCACCTGTTTCTTTTAACTTCCCTTTAATAAAAGAGTGGCCGGTTTTCCACATAATGGCTCGTCCACCGAGTGAAGAGATGAGGTCTACTAAATCTCGTGTGCATTTGACGTCAAAAATAATATCGGCACCGGGGTTTCTAGAGAGCAAGTCACGGGCATAAAGCATAAGCAATCTATCGGAAAAGATAATTTTCCCTGCAGGGGTGACGACGCCAATACGATCACCATCACCATCAAATGCAAGGCCAATATCAGAGCCCGTACTTTGAACTGCCTGTATCAAGTCTTGCAAATTTTCTGGTTTGCTAGGGTCTGGATGATGATTGGGAAACTCGCCATCCACTTCACAGAAAAGTGAAGTGACTTCGCAGCCCAATGCGCTAAACAGAGCGGGGGCGACAGCTCCAGGCACGCCATTACCGCAATCGATTACGATTTTCATGGGACGGGCAAGTACCACATCATTGACGATTCGTTCCAGGTAGCTTTCTTTGATATCCACCTGTTCAACATTTCCATTGCCCTCTGCGAAATCACTTTTGAGAATGCGTTGTTTAAGGTTTTGTATATCATCACCAGCTAAGGTGTGGCCACCGATAACGATCTTGAGGCCATTATAATTGGCGGGATTGTGACTGCCGGTGAGCATTACGCCTGAGCGTGTATCTAGAGTATTAGCGGCATAATAGAGTACCGGTGTTGGTTCCATGCCTATATTGATAACGTTACAGCCAGTGCTGATCAATCCCGCAATCAGCTTTTCGCTCAGTTCCGGACCTGATAATCGCCCATCTCTTGCAACGGCGATACTGGTTTCGCCTTGGGCGAGCGCTTCGCTACCAATAGCTTGTCCAATTTGAAACACAAATTCAGCTGTCAAGGTTTCTCCCACAATCCCGCGAATATCATAAGCCCTGAAAATGCTGTCGGGAATTTGAGGTGTTAAGGTCTCCATAGAATTAGTCTCTTCTGCTATGTTTACGTTGAGTAAGTTTTCATCCTCTTCATTCATGTCGATGTCGAGGGCATCTTGGTTTTGAAATAAGGGGTCGAGCATTATATCGTCGCTTTGTTCGTTATCCAAGTTATCTGCTGAGTTCACATTATCAGGATCCGATGTGGATACTCCATTATTTGAATCCTTGCCAGGAAAGGCATTGGCGCCTGCCTGGCTAACTAGGCGAGTTCGAGCCTGACTGATTCTCTCGCCTAGCGTAAAACTCATATGACTGAAAATATCTAAAGCGTATTTGGGTTGGGAACTGGCGCCTCGAGTGATCAAGCGATCAATAAAGTCGAAAAACGTTTGACTATCCGTATTTAAAGAACGGGTTAACAGAGCATGGCCAAGGAGGGAAAGTATCAAGGCGATTGCCGTTCCAATGCCCACGATACCTACGAAGAAAGTGAGATCATAGGCGCCATCCTCAAGCATTTTTGCGGCACTGAAATGCACTGCCCACAAGTTATTATTTTCTAAGTAGGAGAAGTGTGAGGTTCCGCTATTTCGCCACCGACTATCGCCTTGTTGCCATATATCTGTTGCCTCACCTGTAGCGAATTGCTGAGTTAAACGAAGTAGCCCCAGATTATCTTCCAGAGCAGGTAAATTAGCCATATATTGGTGAAAATCGAAGTTCATCAATAGCGCGCCCTGAGCCTTTTCTTCNTCACCACCGATAGGAGAGGCATAGCGCAAAACCCATTTCTCGTCAATGAGATGGACTTCAGCATAAACTTTATCTTTTCGCATGGTGCGTCTGACTAGCTCAATGGCTGCAAAATTAATAGGAGGTGACGCCGTTGGGTCGGGCTTCATATTCTTCCGATTAAATAAGTTGATACTGAGTGCATCAGGAGCTAAAGCCTGTAATTTAATGGCTTCCGTATTCGAAGAAACTAAATCTGATATAGCGAGTTGAAGAGACGGTTGCTGGCTTAGAGTGACGCTTAATTTATCCAGTTCGCTAAGCTTTAGGTCGAAGAGCTTAGCGTAAGAATCAGCATATATTTTGGCAATGGTATCTTTACGTTCGTTGATAATAGTAGAGGTGGAGAGAGCATAAATGCTGGCGGCTATCAACAACGGTACAATGACGCTGGAAATGATAAAGGGCAGGCTCAGCTTAAGCAGGGAGCTTGGCTTGGAGTTGTCTGCTTTCGCTGACTTAAGCGGTCGCTTAAGGTTTTCAGCCTCTGGTTGATCGGTTTTTCCGGTGTTTTTTGAAGACGATTTCACCTGATGCTTACCTGTTTTATGGATGGGGGCGAGCCAAAACTAAATCACTAGGGTAATTTCTTAGCAATTATATCTACGATTTTCTGGGCAATGTTTATTTTGCTGTCGATATCCAGCGCAATTTGTTGATTAGCGCAGATGAGAGTGACCGCATTGTGGTCGCTGTTAAAGCCGATATCACTACGGCTTACATCATTTGCCACTATCATATCTAAATTTTTTCTCTTCAATTTATCTTTGGCATAGCGGATTAGATCCTGTGTTTCGGCTGCGAACCCGACAGTAAAAGGTCTTTGTTTGGAGTTGCCCACAGCAGCAACGATGTCAGGATTCTTGGTCAACGTTAACGTTAATTCATCAGANGATTTTTTAATTTTTTGATCAGCGATATCCATGGGTTTATAGTCGGCAACGGCAGCGGTTGCTATAAAAATATCGGCTTTTTCGGCATTAGAAAGGGCGACTCGATACATTTCGTCGGCGCTAGTAACGTTAATCCGGGTACAACCGATGGGGGTATCCAATTGTACAGGGCCAGCAATGAGAGTGACCTCTGCACCAGCCCGTTGTGCTTGTAGAGCGAGAGCAAAACCCATTTTACCGGAACTGTTATTACTAATATACCTGACTGGGTCTAGGGCTTCTCGGGTGGGGCCGGCGGTAATCACCAGGTGTTTCCCTGCTAGTGTTTTCTCAGCAAATAGTGGACAGCACAATGCGACCAATTCTGTAGGTTCCAGCATTCGTCCAGCGCCAATGTCACCACATGCTTGCGATCCTTCGCCTGGACCAAATTGAAAAACGCCCCGTTTCGTTAAGGTGGCCATATTTGCCTGAGTTGCTGGGTTGGACCACATAGCTTGATTCATCGCAGGTGCAACGGCAATGGGTGCTGATGTGGCCAGACAAACTGTGGCCAAGAGATCGCCAGCCAATCCGTGGGCGAGCTGTGCCAAAAAATCTGCAGTAGTCGGTGCTATGAGGATCAGGTCGGCCCATCTAGCTAATTCAATATGGCCCATTCCTGCTTCAGCAGTGGGGTCGAGTAATTCGGTGTGAACAGGGTTTCCAGATAGGGCTTGATAGGTCAGGGGTGCGACAAACTGGGTTGCACCGGATGTCATTGCGACCCGAACATTGGCCCCTGCATCCTGTAGCCTACGGACGAGGTCGGCGCTTTTGTAAGCAGCAATGCCACCTGTTACTCCCAGCAAAATATTCCGATTTGTTAAAAGCGACATAAAGTCCTGTCCTATCCAACGGCCTGTTTGTTCTGTTGTCGTCGGTAAGTGTAGTTGGTAAGTGTTTACAATGGAGGTGGAGGATACCATTCTGAGGTAATAAATTTGAGGATTAATTATTTGAAATAAAATCATCCTTCTTTTTTGCCATGCTGGTCTTTATAGCGAGTGAGAAACTTCAGAGTGGGTTTAATAGAAGGGAGTTGTATGGCAATTAGCGATTGGCCTGAATTGGAAAGACCGAGAGAGAAATTACAAAAGTTTGGTGCATCGGTTCTATCCGATGCTGAACTGTTGGCTATTTTTTTACGCACGGGCGTGGCAGGAAAAACCGCCGTTGATATAGCGCGGGATCTGATAAGCGCATCGGGTGGGCTAAGGGAATTACTGGATTGGGAACAGGATGTATTCTGCCAGCAAAGAGGACTAGGCCCGGCCAAGTATGTTCAATTGCAAGCTACCTTAGAACTCGGCAAACGCTATCTCGCTGAAACTCTGGTGAAGGGGAGCGCCCTGGGTTCCTCCACTGAGACCATTCAATATTTCACTGCTCGTTTGAGGGCCTATTCTTATGAGGTTTTTGCGGCATTATTTCTCGATAATCAACATCGGGTTCTCCATTATGAAGAGATTTTTCGAGGTACCATAGACGGTGCCAGTGTTCACCCTAGGGAGGTAGTTAAGCTAGCGCTGAAGACCAATGCCGCTGCCGTGATATTTGCGCATAACCACCCTTCCGGAGTGGCTGAGCCCAGTCAGTCAGATCACAGAATTACTGAGCGCTTAGTCGCTGCGCTTGCGCTGGTGGATATTAGGGTTGTTGATCATATTATAATCGGTGATGGTGAGGCGACATCATTCGCACAGCACGGTTTTTTGTAAAGCAAGCGCGGGAAACGGTTATCTATTTGTATTACGGTGAAATATTATGCTTGTATTTAATTTATTGATGTATTAGGTGGATTGATAATATGAAGAGATTTTCCCGCCAATCTGGAATTTTCTTGTGATTTGACTAGAATCTTGGTATAAAGCGCCTCCCCTAGTAGCTTGGTTCTAGTAGCTCTGTTCGAAGATAGTAGCTCGGCTCGAAGAGTGCTACAAAAGGGCAAAGTATTCTATAGCTTATTCCTAAAATGAATTGAAAGTGAAATACCCATCGGGATTGTTGTTGTCTCCCAGGGTGGTTTGGTCTGTTGGAGATCTACGATGTCAAAGGTATGTGTAGTCACGGGTAAGCAACCCGTCGCTGGAAATAATGTATCCCACGCCCATAACAAAACACGGCGTCGGTTTGAACCCAATTTACATTACCATCGGTTTTGGGTAGAAACTGAAAAGCGCTTTATTCGATTGCGGGTTTCTTCAAAAGGAATGCGTATTATTGATAAAAAAGGCATAGATACCGTATTGAGTGACATGCGTAGGCGCGGGATCAAGGTATAAATCAATAGATCGAATTAGGTGATAGCAATGAGAGATAAGATTAAATTAGTTTCAACAGCAGGCACGGGCTACTACTACACCACTACCAAAAATAAGCGTACTATGCCTGAAAAAATGGAGATCAAAAAGTTTGATCCCAAAATTCGGCAACACGTTATTTTTAAAGAAGCTAAGATTAAGTAATTCTTTAGGGTCTGAATGTTTGGCCTGAATTAATTATTCATATTTTGAATACAACAAAAAAACCCAGCATAAATGTTGGGTTTTTTTGTTGTTGCTCGATATTAAGATCACTTTTCTTAGCCATTTTAGCTTATGTTCACTTTGCTTATTTCCCCCTTTAAGTCCCAAATATTTTACGGCAGCTAGTTTTGGGCCTAGATTTTAAGTATGGGCAAAATTTTATCCCTTCCATTTGCCCCAAACCCATTGATGGTGAACAAGCTTGGGACTAGATGTTTTTGTGGCTCCCCAGCCAGTGTATGATCGACGTTTACAGGTAATTGCCTATGAGCTTCTATATCGTACCAGCGAGCATAATGTAGCAGGCCATATTGCGGATCCAGACGGAGCCTCTTCTCAAGTTATTGTTAATGCCTTTATGGAAATGGGTATGGAAACGATTACTGGTGGAATACCCGCTCTAATTAATGTTACCCGTGAGTTCCTAGTGTCAGGCTCCTTTCCCAAACAATTTAGCGGCCGACTTATTCCCGAGCTGTTGGAAGATATTGAAGTCGATGATGCTTTGGTGGCTGCTGTATTAGCGTTGTCGGACAAAGGCTATCGAATTGCGCTTGATGACTTTGTTTATAGTGAATCTTGGAAACCCATATTAGCAGTCGCGGATATTATTAAGCTCGATGTGGCTCAATTGGGTGAAAAGGGTGTGAGAGAGCAACTTGCCCTCATATCTGGTTCGAAAGGCAAGTTACTCGCGGAAAAAATTGAGAGCCATGAAGA
>JAESQG010000130.1 GCA_016765265.1 Pseudomonadales bacterium
TGACAATTCGGACAGGACCAGGTCTTAATTGTGTCAACAATGGAGCATGCCCAGGAGCAATACCAAGGTCGCCAATAATCCCAGTTGCGATCACCATCTCCACTGCACCAGAAAAAATTGCACTTTCTGCGCTAACAATCTCACATTGAACCGTAGAAGCCATATTACTTACTCCAGTGACACCATCGGTCACCTAAACCATCCTAGCTATTATTGAAACTCTTTCGCTTTCTCAACAGCCTCTTCGATCCCACCGACCATATAGAAAGCTTGCTCAGGCAAATGATCATAATCACCATTTAGGATGCCTTTAAAAGCAGCAATGGTATCTTTAGATGAAACATATTTACCCGGAGAACCTGTAAATATTTCAGCTACAAAGAACGGCTGAGACAAGAAAAGTTCAATTTTTCGAGCTCTGACTACCGTTTGCTTATCCTCTTCTGAAAGTTCATCCATTCCCAAGATGGCAATAATATCTCTAAGCTCTTTATAACGTTGTAGCACAGTTTGCACGCCACGAGCAGTTTCATAATGCTCCGTACCGATAACTAAAGGATCTAACTGGCGAGACGTGGAATCAAGAGGATCAATAGCGGGATAAATACCCTTCGCTGCAATATCACGGCTCAAAACCACGGTTGCATCCAAATGAGCAAATGTTGTAGCAGGTGAGGGGTCAGTCAAGTCATCTGCAGGTACGTATACCGCTTGGATTGAAGTGATTGAACCCGTCTTTGTTGAAGTAATTCGCTCTTGAAGCTTACCCATTTCTTCTGCCAGTGTAGGCTGATATCCAACCGCAGAAGGCATACGACCTAACAGTGCTGATACTTCTGTTCCCGCTAAGGTATAACGATAAATATTATCGATGAAGAGAAGTACATCACGGCCATCGTCACGGAATTTTTCAGCCATGGTCAAACCGGTTAACGCAACACGAAGACGGTTTCCAGGAGGCTCATTCATCTGACCATACACAGTGAAACTTTATCCAGTACGTTAGATTCAGTCATCTCGTGGTAAAAATCATTACCCTCTCGAGTACGCTCACCTACACCCGCAAACACTGAAAAACCACTATGTTCAATAGCGATATTACGAATAAGCTCCATCATGTTAACAGTCTTGCCAACACCCGCTCCACCAAACAAACCAACTTTACCGCCCTTAGCAAACGGACAAACAAGATCGATAACTTTGATGCCGGTTTCTAACAGCTCATTAGTCGCTGCTTGGTCTGCATAACTAGGAGCTTCACGGTGAATAGCTGCTCGCTCTTTTTCGCCTATAGGACCTTTTTCATCGATCGGATTACCCAACACATCCATAATACGACCAAGAGTTTCAGTACCCACGGGTACCATAATAGGCTTATTAGTATTTGAAACATCCAATCCGCGGCGCAAACCCTCAGTACTACCCATCGCAATCGTTCTTACAATTCCGTCGCCCAACTGCTGTTGAACTTCAAGTACTGTAGAAACATCATCTACATTCAGTGCGTCGTAAACTTTGGGTACAGAATCACGAGAAAATTCGACGTCTATTACTGCACCGATGATTTGTACGATACGTCCGCTACTCATGCTAGTTTCCTCTCAACCATGTTTTGTTTTGATGACCTGTGAGGCCCCAACTATAATCGTCATATTTTAAATCGTTAAACTGCGGCTGCACCACTAACAATCTCGGAAAGCTCTTGCGTAATCGCCGCCTGTCGTGCTTTGTTGTACACCAGTTCGAGATCATCAATAAGATCCCCGGCATTATCGGTAGCTGCTTTCATGGCAACCATTCGAGCCGCTTGTTCACAGGAGTTATTTTCAACTACGCCCTGATAAACCTGGGATTCAATAAACCGTTCCAGCAATACATCCAAAACCGCTTTTGCATCAGGCTCATAAATATAATCCCAATGGTGCTTTAGACCCTCATCATCCGCTGCGCTTAAGGGCAGTAATTGTCGAGCATTAGGGCTTTGTGTCATGGTATTAACAAACTCGTTATACACCAGAAACAATTTATCAATTTTGCCCTGCTCAAAAGCATCCAACATTACCTTGATTGAACCAATAAGGTCTTCAATACTGGGCTGTTCGCCCAAGCCGACAATCGATGCAACTACGTTACCACCTATACTCTTGAAGAAGCTGGCTGCTTTCTTGCCGATTAAACATAAATCAACTTCTGCATCCTGATCACTCCATTCTTTCGCTAGCAATACTGCTCTTTTGAAAAGATTTATATTCAAGCCGCCACACAGACCACGGTCAGAAGATATAACAATAACCCCGACACGTTTTACATCCCGCTCTTCCATAAAAATGTGGTGGTATTCCGGGTTTGCATTAGCTAGGTGACTGATGACGTCACGAATTTTCTGTGAGTAAGGCTTTGACGCTGCCATTCTTTCTTGCGCTTTACGCATCTTACTCGCTGCAACAAGCTCCATCGCAGAGGTAATCTTTTGCGTATTCTTCACGCTAGCAATTTTGGTGCGTATCTCTTTTGTGCCTGACATAGGTCTTCCACACTAAAATAGTTTAAAGGGTTGTTCTACATCATTAGCAGTATTGCTAGCAACAACCCTTAATTGAACGGTTTTACCAAGTTTGCGTAGATTTAAACTTCTCAACACACTCTTTGAACTTGGCTTCAATATCGTCATTCCAGTCAGCTGATTCATCAACTTCACTCATTAGTTCGCCGTATTCCGAGCGAGAATAGGCAAGCAATGCAGTCTCGAAACTCTCGATTTTAGGTATTCCAACATCCCGCAAATAACCATTATTCGCTACGTAGAGAACAAGCCCTAAATCGGCAACACTCAAGGGTGAGTACTGGGGCTGTTTCATTAGTTCAGTAACTGCTTGTCCGTGCTCTAATTCAGCTCGAGTCGCGTCATCCAGATCAGAAGCAAACTGAGCAAATGCAGCCAATTCACGATAACGCGCTAAAGCCAAACGGATACCACCGCCCAGTTTCTTGATAATTTTTGTTTGTGCAGCTCCACCCACTCGAGAAACAGAGATTCCTGCATTCATCGCTGGCCGTATACCCGCGTTAAACAAATCTGATTCAAGGAAAATCTGGCCATCTGTTATAGAGATTACGTTAGTGGGTACAAATGCTGATACGTCACCCGCTTGNGTTTCGATTATCGGTAACGCTGTTAAGGAACCCGTCTTGNCCTTAACTTCACCTTTCGTGAATTTCTCAACATACTCTGCGTTAACTCGAGAAGCACGCTCTAACAATCGCGAATGGAGATAAAAAACATCACCTGGGTACGCCTCTCGACCTGGTGGACGACGAAGTAATAACGAAATCTGACGATACGCCCATGCTTGTTTNGTTAAATCATCATAAATAATTAAAGCATCTTGACCACGGTCACGAAAATANTCTCCCATGGCACANCCCGCAAANGGTGCNAGNTATTGCATTGCTGCGGGATCGGAAGCTGAGGCCGCNACCACGATAGTGTGATCCATGGCACCATGCTCTTCCANNTTTCGCACAATGTTCGCAATAGTAGATTGCTTTTGCCCAATGGCAACATAAATACATTTANTACCAGTATTTTTCTGATTAATAATGGTGTCAATCGCAACCGCAGTTTTTCCGATCTGGCGGTCACCGATAATCAATTCTCGCTGGCCACGACCAATTGGAACCATGGAATCAACGGCTTTTAAACCCGTTTGCACTGGCTGATCAACTGACTGACGTTCAATTACACCGGGAGCAACCTTTTCAACGAAATCGGTTAACTTAGTTTCTATAGGACCGCGACCATCAAGAGCAACACCCAGCGCGTTTACAACCCGCCCNAANAGCTCTGGACCAACAGGCACCTCTAATACACGACCTGTACATTTTGCTTTTTGGCCCTCTTGCANNTTGAGNTAGTCNCCNAGCACTACCGCACCCACNGAATCGCGCTCGAGGTTCAACNCCATTCCGTAAACCCCACCGTCAAATTCAATCATCTCGCCGTACATTACGTCGGCAAGGCCATGTATACGAATAATACCGTCAGACACACTAACNATAGTGCCTTCGTTACGAGCTTCCNAAGAGGTATCTAAATTTTCGATACGCTTCTTTATCAGTTCGCTTATTTCCGATGGATTGAGTTGCTGCATGCTTTATTAATCCTCAATGCTCAAGAATTCATTGTTTCGGTTAGTTTGGCTATCTTGCCCTGTACCGAACCGTCTATGACCATATCGCCAGCGCGAATAACTAGGCCGCCTATTAAAGATTGATCCACTTTGGATTCAATATTTATTTCACGTTTTAGGTTTTTCTTCAAAACTGAACCTAACATTTCAAGTTGTGCATCGGATAAAGTGAAGGCCGATGTAACCTTCACATCAACTGACTGCAATTGTTCAGCTTTCAGTGTTTCGTATAACGCGTGAATTTCTGGTAACGAAGACAATCGTTTATTGCTTGCTAACAAGGTGACAAAATTATTGCCATTCTCATCTAAACTGTCTTCGCCTATTTTTTTAAAAGCCTCGACTAGCTGACTGGAAGTCACTTTTGGATTATCCAGTAAGTCAGCAATCGCGTCGTCTTGAACTACTAAAGCAGCAAAATTAAGCATGTCCGACCATTTCTCCAAATTGCCCGTTTCATTAGCAAATTGAAAAGCCGCTTTCGCATAAGGTCGAGCAACTGTGGATAGTTCTGCCATATCAGGTACCGTTTTAACTTAAATTCTATGCTTTATAGTTCTGCTGCTAGTTGTTCCAGCATCTTGCTATGTGCATTCTCATCAACTGAAGCTTTAAGAATTTTTTCTGCACCCGCAATGGCCAACACAGACACTTGGCTACGCAACACTTCTTTAGCTCGGTTAACTTCCTGCTCAATCTCACTTTGCGCAGCAGTCTTTAATCGCTCGCCTTCATCGCGTGCTTGACCCTTTGCTTCTTCTATAAGCTGACTNGAGCGCTTGTTCGCCTGCTCGATAAGTTCAGCAGCTTGTTGCTTCGCTTCACGCAAAGTTTCNTCTGCTTTCTCCTGAGCTATTTGAACCGCTTGTTCTGCTTTCTCGGCATCCTGCAAACCACCTGCAATTGTATCCTGCCGTTCGCGCATCGCTGTAATGACCGGTGGCCATACAAACTTGACACAAAACCAAACAAAGATTGCAAANGATATCGCTTGTCCAAGGATGGTNGCGTTTATGTTCATACCTATTCCTCTTACCCGTTAAAAGTGGAAGTAGTAACTTTTAAGCGAGTTTTAGCCAGCGAGTACAAAAATCATGTACATACCGATACCAACTCCAATCATTGGTACTGCGTCCAATAAACCTGCCATCAAGAACATCTTTCCTTGTAGCATGGGTGCCATTTCGGGTTGACGAGCGGTGCCTTCAAGTAAGCGCCCACCAAGCAAACCAAATCCGATCGCTGTACCCAATGCACCTAAACCGATAACGAGACCAGCAGCGATCAACACTAAACCAGTTGCAGTTTCCATGTTTTCTCCTGAATTTTACTGATTAATAAAAAGTTAAATTTAAGTCTTTATTTAGNGACCAGAACTTTCTTAGTGGTCTGTCTCATGGGCCATATCTAGGTATACAACTGTAAGCACCATAAAGATGAATGNTTGCAAACTGATGACCAAGATATGGNAAATTGCCCATGGTACGGATAGGGACCACTGAATCCAAAACGGCAATAACGCTATTAGGATAAATATCATCTCACCAGCATACATNTTTCCAAATAGTCGCAGGCCTAGAGAGATGGGTTTGGTCACTAAGTTAAGTATTTCGAGAAATAAATTAAATGGAATTAATANNGCTTGAAAAACTGGGTTTTCTGCAGAAAAAGGATGNAATGCAAGCTCACCAGTGAAACCTCCAATGCCTTTCATCTTGATNCTATAGAAAATAATCAAGAAAAATACAGAAAAGGACATACCAAGAGTGACATTAGGGTCCGTTGAAGGAACAACCTTCATGAAATGGATCCCAAAAAGTTCAAATATCNGGGGCAGNAAATCCACTGGAATTAAATCCATGAAGTTCATTAAAAATACCCAGCAGAAAATAGTGAGCGCTAATGGCGCGACCATATTGTTTTTGCCATGAAAAGTATCACTGACTGTACCATCAATAAATTCAACGCAAATCTCCACAAAATTCTGAAAGCCACCNGGCACTCCAGTGGTAGCTTTTTTTGCCGCCCGGCTAAACAANCCTAGAAATAAAACACCTAAGGCTATGGACCATCCTAAAGAATCTACATTAAGCGACCAGAAACCCATTTCAGCCGCTTCTTGAGCGCTNTTGGCCAGACCCCAACTGCCATCTTGATGCTGCCCAAAAACTAGGTTGGTCAAATGATGCTTTATATATTCTGTTGAGCTACCGGCCGCCATATTTTTTTCAATTCCAATAACTAAGGTAATAACCTGGTTTAATGTGATCTATCTCTTTAGAACCATTGGTGCAAACCACCCAACCAAATGAACTAAAGCAAATGTCATAAACATAGTTAACGNGTTCTGTCTTACCTGAAGCACTTCGACAAATTTAAAGGCCACNGCAATAGAAACGATGGTGATGATAAATTTGCCCGCTTCACCTCTATAAAACGACTGTACTATTTTCTGCGCAGATCGGGCCCCTGAGTACCGAAATGCTTGTAGGCCAAAGTAGGCATTAGAAAGTGTAGCTATCCAACCCCCTATCAGCGCACTGATAGCGGCATCCTTTCCGATAAATAGAAACAAGATGGGGACGATAGTGGCGACGATAATCTGTGTACCAACCACCGTGTAGGCTAATGAGCGTTGGCTTAACGCTCCTGGTTTCGTCACAGTGTGTCACTCCATCTCAAATCTAGATGGGTACTATAGTCCAGATGGGTACATCCTTTCCTTTATTAATTCGGTCTTCAGCTAATGTAAACTCAAAACTAAGCGTTGAAGAGGCGGTGCGAAGTATAAGTTATTCTTTGGGAATCGATCAACCAATATTCGTGTTTAACGATGATTTAATGGTAATAAAAAGCTGTTTTTTTTGAAACAAAGCGAACATCGTTTGTNAACGAAGTCAANCANATATGATTGTTTAATATCAAGTCAATTNTTGTGGNTATTGTATATGGTCTAAAATACCATCNAGCTCNTCCAGACTATTGTATTTAATAACAAGCTTGCCCTTTCCTGTTACGCTATGTTGAATTGTTACCGGCGCACCAATCTTAGCTGCCAACTTATCTTGCAAATGACGGATATCAGGGTCTACTTTCGAGGGAACTGAACTACCATTCTCTATTTTTTGCTGGATCTTGCGAACCAACGCTTCAGTTTGTCGAACGGTTAATGATTTTGAAACAACCGTTCGTACAGCTTCCGATTGTTGTTCTGAATTTAATGTCAATAATGCTCTAGCATGCCCCATTTCTATATCACCACGCTCAAGCAAGGTTTTGGTTTCTTGGCTTAACGTGTTTAAACGTAATAAGTTAGTAACAGTAGTGCGAGACTTGCCCACAGCATCAGCCACCTGCTGGTGGGTCAACTGGAATTCATTCTGTAATCGCTGAAGCGAAACCGCCTCTTCCATGGGGTTTAGATCTTCTCGCTGTATGTTTTCAATGAGGGCTATTGCTATTGCAGCTTCATCAGGAACATCTTTTACTATACAGGGTATAGTATCGAGACCTGCTTGTTGGGTTGCTCGCCAACGCCGCTCTCCAGCTACTATTTCATATTTGTTATTTCCAATAGGCCTCACCACAATTGGCTGAATAACCCCTTGAGATTTAATAGATAATGTAAGCTCCTCTAGTGCTTGTGGAGACATATCTTTACGAGGCTGATATCGACCTGTTTGCAAATACTCGATGGGCAAATGTTTTAACTCATTGTCATTATTAGAATTTAACTGATGAGCATTGGTGGAATCAGTAGGCCCCAACTGCTTATCGGCGGGCAATGTAATGTTACCAATTAGTACATCCAGTCCTTTGCTACCCAATCCGCGTTTCTTTGCCGCCATTTAATAATTCCTCTTGTATGCTATGCGGGAACCGCTGTTGCTTTCGATTCTTGCTCTGCTCGACGAATAAGTTCACCGGCCAGAGCTAAATAACAAACTGCACCACGAGACCGGCGATCATAAGCAAGCACCGGCATTCCGTGGCTTGGAGCTTCTGCTAATCGAACGTTTCTGGGGATAATGGTACGATATACCTTATTTTGAAATTGTTTAATTAAATGACGAGATACATCATTACTTAAACTATTACGCGGATCGAACATTGTTCTGAGAAGACCATCAATTTGTAGCTTAGGATTTAGAGCAAAGCGAATTTTCTCAATGGTCTCCATCAGAGCAGCCAAGCCTTCAAGTGCATAATACTCGCACTGCATTGGAATCATCACAGAATCAGAAGCCACCATAGCATTGACTGTCAACATATTGAGAGAGGGAGGACAATCAATAATGAGATAATCGTATTGATTACGCACTAGGTTAATCGCGTTTTTTAAGCGATACTCTTTGTTTTCTAATTCTAATAACACGATTTCAGCAGCGGTTAAATCACCGTTAGAGGGTAATAAATCGAAACCAGCTTCGGTTTTAATGCGGCTGGTTGAGATATCACTATCGCCTATAAGTACTTCGTATATCGACGACGCTATATTATTTTTATCAACCCCAGATCCAGTGGTTGCATTACCCTGAGGATCTAAGTCCAGAAGCAACACTGTTCGTTTGGTTGCAACCAAAGACGCGGCTAGGTTTACACTTGTTGTTGTTTTACCAACTCCGCCTTTTTGGTTAGTGACAGCAATCACTTTGCCCACAAATATCTCCAAGTAATCTTTTAGTCGATAATGCTTTGATCGATAATATTATAGAAGCCCGATTTCGATTAAATTTCGTTCTTCTTCTTCCAGGTCAGGCACAACCAGGTGATGTACTGATATTAGTTCAAACCTGGATGATAGATTACTCAATTCTGACCTAGGTACCGACCCTTTCATAGCCATAATGCGTCCCTTTGGTTTAAGTAAATGATCGACTTTTTTTAGTTTATCTTCTATTGAGCTGAAAGCCCTGCTATAAATTTGGTCGAATTTTTCTTCAGGGCGAAATAACTCTACTCTGCTCTTTACTACCTCAACCTGGTTAAGACGAAGTTGCGCTACCACTTGCTGCATGAACCGCGTTTTTTTCCCGTTACTGTCTTATAGTACGAACTGAACATTAGGGTACAATAACGCTAAAGGTATTCCGGGTAAACCTGCTCCAGCGCCAACATCTAATATTCTTTCTCCCTCAACAAACCGGGCTACTGCAATGCTATCTAGAAAATGTCTAACAACAATTTGTTTTCGGTCCTTCACTGCTGTTAGGTTATAAGTATTATTCCAGAGCATTAACAGCTCAAGATAAGTATTGAACTGATTAAGTTGAATTTCATTAATTTCAACTTCTAGTTTCTGAGCACCGGCTAGAAGAAGCTGTTTGAGTTCCTGCAAAATGTATCCCTAATTAACTCTACTTTTACTTTTTTTTAGATACACCAATAAAATGGAAATTGCTGCGGGTGTGACACCGGAAATACGAGCAGCATGCCCGAGTGTTTCCGGTCTCGATATACTAAGCTTTTGTTTTACCTCATTGGATAAGCCTTTCACTTGTTGATAATCCAAGCTGTTTGGCAATTCTATCCCTTCGTAACGTTGTAGCCGATCGATCTCTTCTTGCTGGCGATCAATATAACCCGCATATTTTAAATGGATCTCAACTTGATTTGCCACTTGGCCTTCGGCTTTACAGTTACTGTCCACTTGCTTAAGTGCGCCGTAACTCATTTCTGGGCGCTTTAATAAATCCGCCAGGGTACTCTCCTTACTTAGTGGCTTGCCTAATACCTCTCCAACAGCAATACCCATGCTTGATTCACATCCAACCCAGGTATCCTTAAGACGTTGTAGCTCGATTTCAATGGCTGCGCGCTTTTCACTAAACACCTGCCAGCGATTATCATCAACCAAACCAAGCTCTCTACCTGTTTCAGTCAATCTTAAGTCGGCATTATCTTCTCTCAATAACAAGCGATACTCAGCTCGACTAGTAAACATTCGGTAGGGCTCTTTGGTGCCCTGAGTCACTAAATCGTCAACCAGCACCCCAAGATAAGCTTCGTCTCGCCGAGGACACCATTGCTCTTTATCCATGACTCGTAAAGCTGCATTGGTGCCTGCTAGGAGACCTTGAGCAGCCGCCTCTTCGTAACCTGTAGTACCGTTTATTTGTCCCGCAAAATAAAGACCTGATATACATTTGGTTTCTAAAGAATGCTTTAAGTCACGAGGGTCAAAAAAATCATATTCAATGGCATACCCGGGACGCGTAATATGTGCGTTTTCAAAACCTTTTATCGTTCTTACTAATTCCAGTTGAACATCAAAAGGCAAACTGGTGGATATTCCATTTGGGTAGAGTTCGTTGGTCGTTAGACCTTCTGGTTCCACGAAGATTTGATGACTATCTTTGTCAGCAAAACGCGTTATTTTATCTTCAATCGAAGGGCAATATCGCGGCCCTTGCCCTTCGATAACACCTGTATACATAGGTGATCGATCTAGTCCCTGACGAATAATGTCGTGGGTTTTTTCACAGGTATTTGTAATATAACAACTTACCTGTCTAGGATGATCTTCAACCTTGCCTAAAAAGGACATCACTGGCAGCGGTTTATCGCCAGGCTGTTCACTCATTACTGAAAAATCGACGCTGCGGCTATCGATCCGCGGTGGTGTTCCTGTTTTTAATCGATCTACTCTAAACGGCATTTCTCGCAGTTTATGCGCTAATGCCGTACTGGTAGGATCGCCAGCACGACCACCCGAATGATTGTTTAAGCCCACGTGAATAAGGCCACCCAAGAATGTACCCGCGGTCAAAACAACACAACTGGCCTCAAACCGCACTCCCATATTGGTAACTACGCCACCAATTTTGTCGCCACGCAGAATGAGATCATCAGCTGCTTGCTGGAATAACGTTAAATTTTCTTGGTTTTCAATTATCTTTCTGATTGCGGCTTTATATAAAAGGCGATCAGCTNGTGCNCTAGTAGCACGAACAGCAGGGCCCTTACGACTATTTAATACGCGAAATTGAATTCCACCGAAATCAGTAGCNGTAGCCATTGCTCCACCNAGAGCATCTATTTCTTTTACCAAATGACTCTTGCCGATTCCACCAATAGCGGGGTTACACGACATCTGACCTATGGTTTCAATGTTATGGGTTAAAAGTAGAGTTGATGCCCCCATTCGAGCCGCAGCCAGCGCCGCTTCACAACCAGCGTGACCCCCTCCAATAATGATGACGTCAAAGTGCTTTGGAAAATTCACAAATACCTCTAATAACCGTTATATAGCGTAGCTTGGTAGATAAAGAAAAATAGTGCGCGCTAATTATAAATAGTAGCTACAGAAATGATAGTAATAGTAGATTAAATAACCATACTTTACACAAACAAAAAGTGAATACTTACTTCCCTATACAAAAACTAGAGAAAATACGCCCCAATAAATCATCAGANGTAAATGCTCCNGTAATCTCTGACAGACAATTCTGAGCTTGTCTTAAATCCTCTGCCAGTAACTCACCCGCCCCAGCATTCAATAGCTGATCCTTCCCGGTTTCAACAAAATTCAATGCACGCTCTATAGCATCAACATGGCGTCGTCTAGCGGAGAATTGCCCTTCACCGAGATCACTGAACCCCATGATTTTCTTAAGGTGGTTTCTCAGTATATCAATTCCTTGATTATTTTTAGCCGATAAACTGATGACAGCTATGGAATCATCGTTGATTTCACTTGGTAATTCTTGCAGTAAATCCACCTTATTTCNAATTAAAATTATCTTATTCAGAAATTCATCTGTTCGATCTTTATTACTAGGCTCTAATTGCTTCCAAAGCATATTCACTTGGTGTTTAGATACATCTTTTGTAATATTGTCGTCGCTTGCATCTGCTACAAGTAAAATTTGATCCGCTAATTCAATTTCTTTCCAAGCGCGTTTAATTCCTTCCTTTTCTATCTCATCAGGACTTTCTCTTAAACCTGCGGTATCGATTATATGTAGCGGCATACCATCAATATTAATCTGTTCTCGCAACACATCTCTCGTAGTACCGGCCATAGATGTCACTATGGCGCGGTCTTCCCCTGCCAGACAATTTAGTAAACTGGATTTACCTGCGTTTGGCTTCCCAGCGATTACCACACTCATGCCTTCTTGTAGTAGAGCCCCTTGACTCGCGGTGGTCAGGACATTACGTATACCAGTTAAGATCTCCTCGACTCCGATCTTCACTTTCTTATCTGCCAAAAAATCAATTTCTTCTTCTGGAAAATCGATAGCTGCTTCTACATATATTCGTAGCGATATTAATGATTCAACGAGTAAGTTAATACAATTTGAAAACTCTCCCGTTAATGAGCGAACAGCACTTCTTGCTGCTTGTAACGATGTACTATCAATCAAATCCGCAATGGCCTCGGCCTGGGCTAAATCCAATTTATCATTCAAAAAAGCACGTTCAGAAAACTCGCCCGGTCGCGCTATGCGTGCTCCCATTTCTGTAAATCGTTGGGTAATAGAATCCATTACCACCGGGCCACCATGTCCTTGAAGCTCAACCACATCTTCACCCGTGAAGGAGTTTGGTCCAGGGAAATAAAGCACAATGCCTTCATCAATTAGAACATTATTTTTATCGACGAATTGCGCGAAGTGTGCGAACCGAGGTTTGAACTGACAGCTTGCATCCGATGAATGTAAGTTTGGTCGCTTAACCACTAACTGGGCATACTCAAGGCTGCGAGGACCCGACAAGCGTATGATACCTACCCCTCCTCGTCCCGGAGGGGTAGCCTGGGCAATAATGGTATCTACTTCAGAACCCGACATTTTCATGATTCATGATAAAAACCTGTACATCGAGAAGATCCTCAAAAAAGCATTATCCAGCGTTTTCAATACGTTTGGTAATAAACCATTGTTGTGAAATAGATAATACATTATTAGTCAACCAATACAGGACCAGCCCTGAAGGGAAAAATAGGAAGAAAAAAGTGAAAATAACAGGCATAAACTTCATGACTTTGGCTTGCATAGGATCCGGTGGCGCTGGATTTAGAGACTGCTGAAAAAACATACTTGCTCCCATCAACAGCGGTAAAACAAAATAGGGATCCATTACCGACAAATCATTTATCCATAATGCAAAATCGGCATGCCGTAGTTCAACACTTTCCATTAATGACCAGTACAGAGCTATAAATACCGGCATTTGAACAATCATAGGTAAACAACCACCAAGAGGATTAATTTTTTCTTTCTTATAAAGAGCCATCATTTCTTGAGAAAGACGTTGTTTATCCTCTGCATATTGTTCTCGGATACGAAGTAAATCAGGCTGGACTCTTCGCATATTAGCCATTGATTTAAAGCTAGCAGCGGACAAAGGAAAGAATATGGCTTTTACCAATACAGTCAGCAGAATAATAGCTACCCCCCAGTTATGGACGACCGAATGGATATACTTCATCGTAGTGAACAAAATATCGGAGATAAAAAACAAAAATCCGTAATCTACGGATAAATTCAGTCCATCAGAGAGAGCTTCTAAATCATCCTGTAATTTGGGTCCTAAATATAATTGTGACGAAACAGTTTTCTTATCATAGGGTTCAACAGTCAATGTAGGAGATGCGAGACCGATAATATAATGGCCACGATTATTTATGCTAGTTTGGTAGAGATGCGTCTCATCAATATTGGGTACCCATGCGCTCACAAAATAATGTTGTATGATGGCTATCCAACCACCCGTAATTTTTTCATTTAAAGCTCTTTGGTTATCATTCGCCGCATCTTCAATATCTTCAAAACTAAGTTTGTTGTATTTTTCGTCTGATCTCCAAAAAGCGGTACCCAAATAGGTAGGCATACCCATTCCTACTGATTTATTCACACCGGGATCAGGCTGATTGTCTCGCCTCAAACGGGCATAAAACCGACCCAACCAAGGTGAACTGGACTGATTATCTAGTTCAAACTTAACACCCACAACATAACTATCTTTGGTGAATGTATATATTTTCCTAGCAATTAGGCCACTCGGAGATCTATAGGTTAAAGGAACAACAAGAGAGTCCCCTAACATTTCATAAGACATTGCAGAGGCTTGATAATGAGGTCGAGCGTTCTTCTTACCGCTGTCTAAATCTGATCCACTTTTACCAACCACTCCACTCTCTGCTACATAAATCTGTGTTTCGTTTCGATTTAACAAAGTGAAGGGAATATCAGGATTATCGATGGTCATCGGATATTTAACCAAACCGGCATAAACAATATCTCCACCTAGGGTATCAATTCTGATTTCCAGATTATCAGTTTTGACAGAGATTAAATTTGTGGTGATTTGTTGATCAACCGGATTGGCAGTAGGTATTTCCTCAATCGTATCTACTGAAGGTAAATCTTCATCAAGATCATCAGCAAAAGTCTCGATGATCGGAGCAATTTCATCGCTATTCAGTGTGGCAGCGGCGTTAGAATATGAATCTATAGAGGATTGGCTGGTGACTGGAGAAGATTGTGCTAAAGGTACTTGGCCATAGTCTTGTTGCCAGAGATATANAAGATACCAAGNTACGGCAATAAGTCCCGCGATAAGGGTATATCTAACTGTTGATTCNATGATTTATCTACCAAGTTTAATACTTCACACAACTCGGAATAGTATTACCCCGATAAATGGCCGGCATAATACTCAGGCTTCGAGAGTTTGTGCAACTTTCTTTAATGTTAACTATTGAGTAGATTAACCCGATCCTTTCTTCTTTTTTTGAATAAGGTTAAACCAGAGCCGGTCAAAAACACCTCTCAGTTCCTTGTTGCTTAGATTTATTAGCTCATTTCTGGATAAAACAAGTATGTCTAAGCCAGCTAATTCGTCCTGTTGGAATCTAAAGGATTCCCGAGCAATTCGTTTTACTCGATTGCGATCAACTGCCCTTTTTAGTTTCTTTTTAGATATTATGAGGCCAAGTCTAGAGGAAGCAATATCATTGTTAGAGGATAATAATAAGATGTTTTTATTGGAAGCCTTATAATCAACATGGTCGAAAACGAACTGAAATTGCTTCGAATTAAGAAGTCGCGCTTCTCTTGTGAAGTTAGTGTTCACTATTAATTTAGTCGAGCAATTTCCATAAGATAAGTTGGCTAAGGCTATTTTGTTAGCCATTTAATTGAATTTAGGCCGATAACTTTTTCCGACCTTTTGATCTGCGCCTCTTGATAACCAAGCGACCATTTTTTGTCGCCATTCTTGCTCGAAATCCATGGGTGCGCTTGCGTTTTATGTTGCTGGGTTGAAAGGTTCTTTTCATGGCAATTGATAGCTCTTTGAAATTACTAAAGCCCAGAAGTAAAAAGGTTTTAGTTGGATTTATTTGTGGATTGCGTTTCTAGTGTAGACCGTTTTGATAATTACGTTATGAATTATTTTTACCCCAGAAGGAGGCGGGATTTTATGGGATTAAAAGAGAAATAGCAATCCCAGCTCCTAACTATTTTGAGAGGGTCTAGTGCTTAATAATAATAGTATTATATATATAAAAGATTGTTATTGTTATTGTTATTAGGGGGCGCTGTTTTGGTGGATAAGTCTTTAAATTATATTCAAAACAATAGGCTATATCCAGGATAACTGATGTATAAAGTGCTTATAAATACTGTATTTTTGATGTAGTAGCTGTGATGAAATTGTTAGTTAAAAAGGTGATGTTTTTATCCTGTGTTTATCCTGGGGTTTGTACACAGGGTTATCTACAAGTTATTTATTTTGTGATGTTATTAGTAAGAGCGAATGTTGCAGAAAAAAGCGGCTATATGTTTTGTTTTTTTGAAATTTAACGAAGAAAAAAATAATAAATAAATAAAAAAAAGACTGGAAAAATTTTCAAATTGAATTTTAATTAAGTCTCCTGAAAAGGTTGTGGATAACGCCGGGTAAGAGGTATAAAATCTTTCGTCGGGTTTGGTTTTGGAGTTGTGTAGAAGTTGAATAATGTTGGTTAATGTAAATGCAAAACATGAGTGATTTTCAGTAGTACTTACTAGTTTTGATCGTTTAATTTGAAATAATAATTGGGGGCTCCGAGCTTTCGGAGAGTGTATTTTGGCAAGTACTCTTTGGCCTAAATGTTTAGATCGTCTACAAGGCGAATTATCTTCCCAGCAGTTTAACACTTGGATACGGCCACTACAGGCTGAGGTGGCTGGTGATGGGTTGAAACTTCTTGCACCTAACCGTTTTGTTCTTGATTGGGTAAGCGAAAAGTTTTTAGAAAGAATCAACGAAGTGATGAACGAATTAGCTGATGGGCATTCGCCTGTTATTCGATTAGAGATTGGTAGTCGTACTTCTGCGGAGCAAGATTCGTTTAGAAAAAATGTTTTCAGCAAGGTGGTTCCAGAAACTGCAGCCACGGCGATAACCCGTCCTACTTATTCTCAGCAACCTCTGTTTGCGCAAGTAATTAATGCTAGCAGAGAACCAGTCGGTATTCGTGAAGTTGATGTCGGCGGTACGATAAAACATAAAACTAATTTGAATAAAACCTTCACTTTTACGAACTTTGTTGAGGGTAAGTCAAATCAACTGGGTAGAGCAGCGGCGACGCAAGTCGCTGAGAACCCTGGTGGGGCGTATAACCCGTTATTTATCTATGGTGGTGTAGGGTTGGGTAAAACCCATCTTATGCACGCTGTAGGCAACAAGATGCTAATGAAAAACCCTAACGCTAGGATAGTGTATTTGCATTCGGAACGGTTTGTAGCGGACATGGTTAAAGCGTTACAAATTAACGCTATCAATGAATTTAAACGATATTATCGATCGGTGGATGCATTACTTATTGACGATATTCAATTTTTTGGTGGGAAGGAAAGATCGCAGGAAGAATTTTTTCATACTTTTAATGCNCTTNTAGAGGGTGGTCAACAAATGATTTTGACCAGTGATCGTTACCCAAAAGAAATAAACGGGGTGGAAGAGCGATTAAAGTCTAGACTCGGTTGGGGTCTTACGGTTGCTATCGAGCCCCCGGAACTTGAAACGCGTGTTGCTATATTAATGAGCAAAGCGGAGAAGGCTGAGATTCATTTGCCACATGAAACGGCTTTTTTTATAGCTCAAAAAATTCGATCA
The DNA here is from genome assembly GCA_016765265.1 of Pseudomonadales bacterium. Classification (GTDB taxonomy): domain Bacteria; phylum Pseudomonadota; class Gammaproteobacteria; order Pseudomonadales; family DC-out160; genus DC-out160. Next base: position 17,301 of record JAESQG010000130.1, read on the forward strand.
AATGTGCGTGAATTAGAGGGAGCTTTGAAACGGGTTGTTGCCAACTCCCACTTTACCGGTCGAGATATTGATTTAGAGTTTGTAAAAGAATCCTTAAAGGATTTGTTGGCATTACAAGATCGGCAGGTGAGCGTAGAGAATATACAGAAAACTGTTGCTGAGTATTTCAAAATAAAAATTGCCGACCTTCATTCCAAAAGGAGAAATCGTTCAGTGGCTAGACCACGACAAATAGCGATGGCACTGGCAAAGGAGTTGACCAATCACAGTCTTCCAGAGATAGGGGACGCATTTGGAGGGCGTGATCATACCACTGTGTTACATGCNTGCAGAAAGATTAAAGAACTTCGTGAGGCCAGTAGTGATGTTCGGGAAGATTACGGGAATCTATTGCGGCTACTCACCAGTTAGTATTGATCAGTAGTGGGTTTTAGGGGGTTAAGGTAGGGTAATAAAACGGTTGAAAATTGGGTTGAATGTNGNAAAAAATAGAGCANTAGTATTATGAGATTTACGATCAATCGAGAAGTTTTGTTGAGGCCGTTGCAGCAAGTTGCTGGTGTTGTGGAGCGTAGACAGACATTACCCGTTCTTTCAAATGTACTGATAATAGTTGAAGGCAATGAGTTATCACTAACGGGCACTGATTTGGAAGTGGAGCTGGTTGCTAAGGTCGAGCTAGAAGATGTATCTGAACCCGGAGAAATTACGGTTCCTGCCCGTAAACTAATGGATATATGTAAATCCCTAGATGCAGATAAAGACATCTCATTTCAGCAAGATGAACAGAAACTTATTATTAGATCAGGTCGCAGTAAGTTTAGTCTGTCTACGTTACCAGCAGGAGAATTCCCCAATTTAGAAGACGGGCCCAGTGCTATTGAGTTCGAAATTCAGCAGTCCGATTTAAAAAGGCTAATCTCTAAAACAGCATTTGCCATGGCTCAACAAGATGTACGATATTATTTGAATGGTATGTTGTTGGAATTAAAAGATAATTTTTTCAGAACAGTTGCCACAGACGGCCATAGACTTGCATTGTGTGAATCAAAGTTATCCCACGATTTCCCTGAAACTCAAATTATAGTACCGCGTAAAGGTGTTCTTGAGTTGTTGCGGCTATTCGGGGAAGACGATGAAAGGGTAAGCATCATAATCGGTAATAATCATATAAGGGCTAAGACACGTGAGTTAGTATTCACTTCAAAGTTGGTGGATGGGAAATTCCCTGACTACGACAGAGTGATACCTAAAGGAGGGAAGATAACCTTGGTTGGTGATAGAGGAGCTCTTAGGCAGTCCTTTCAGCGTGCAGCTATACTTTCGAATGAGAAATATAGAGGCGTACGAATTCAGCTATCTGAAGGTAATATGAAAATAGTTGCCAACAACCCTGAGCAAGAGGAAGCCGAAGAAGAGGTATCTATAGATTATACTGGGCACGACGTGGAGATAGGCTTCAACGTGGGATATTTGTTGGAGGTGTTAAATGTTATCGAGGAGGAAAGCGTGCAAATATCGCTTTCTGATACAAATAGTAGCGCCTTAGTTGAGTCTGCAGAAGATAGTGATTCCATATATGTTGTTATGCCGATGCGTATATAGGCGAGGCGTATAGAGAGTGGAAGCGCAACATAGTTATTATTATACAGTGCTGTATGTATATTGAAAAACTGAAGGTAACCAATGTCCGAAACCTTAAAGCTGTGGAGTTAGAACCGTCGCAAAGGTTTAATTTTTTAGAAGGTTTAAATGGAAGTGGCAAAACTAGTTTATTGGAATCTGTCTATTTACTCACCTTAGGACGTTCTTTTAGGACACCAAAAATTAAACACGTGATATCTAAAACAGCTGAAGAATGCACTGTATTTTCGGTTATTTGCACTGATACGTTTGTTATAGATGAGCGAGAGTCGACGATCTCAGAAGGAAATTGTATCAGTGTTGGTTTAGAGAAAGGTAGATCTAACAAAACTGCACTTCGTATTAATGGGAAAAACCAATCTTCTTTTGCAAGTTTNTCGAAAATGGCACCNGTAGTCGTNATAGCCCCAGAAATNGANAATTTAGTAGATTGTCAGCCTGATGGNCGTAGNAAAATGTTGGANTGGGGTGTGTTTCACGTGGAACATCGTTTTCATGATATATGGAAAGTTGTGCAGAGATCTTTAAAACAGCGAAATGCGGTTTTAAGAAACGGAATAAAGGATCAAGAGTCTCTGTTTAGTTGGAGTAGTATTTTATCCGATGCTTCCGAGGAGCTTAATGGTCTGCGGCAGAAATATTTTTTAGAATTATTGCCCTATATTACTGTAAAANTTAAGTATTTTGGTTTGGATAGTGATTATTCTCTGTCATATTATCAAGGTTGGAAAGAGGGTGAGAAATATCACGATATTTTAGCTAATTCGATAAAAAGAGATATGGAACGTGGTTACACCAGTTCCGGTCCTCACAGAGCCGATANAAAGGTGCTTGCTGCTGGGGATTTAGCCAAAGATATCTGTTCTCGAGGACAGAAAAAATTAATCTCCATTGCTATTAGAATGGCGCAGATTGAGATGCTATTTCAGAAAGAGGGTAAAAAATGTGTTGTTCTTCTCGATGATCTCAATGCNGAGCTTGATATTTTTAATAAAAAGTTAGTTTGTGATACTTTGCTAGAAACTCAATCACAGGTGTTTGTAACATGCATTAATTGTACAGACGTGTATCAATATATCCCTAAGGATATTAAAAAGATGTTTCACGTGGAACGTGGCAAAATAGTTGAAGCTGTAGTTTCTTGATTCTTTGATATTTGATATCTAGTTAGTACTTTTGCTTTCCACAGCAATTAAAATGAGTTTTCGTTAGGAGCTGTTTCATAATGAATGATGAAAAAGAATATAATTCCTCCAGTATAAAAGTTTTAAAAGGGCTNGATGCGGTAAAAAAGCGTCCTGGTATGTATATTGGAGATACCGATGACGGTACAGGATTACATCATTTGGTATTTGAANTGGTAGATAACTCCATTGATGAAGCNCTTGCAGGGTANTGCANNGAGATCAGTGTGATTATTCATCCTGATGAATCCATTACGGCTAGTGANGACGGNAGAGGGGTTCCGGTAGATATTCACCCAGAAGAAGGTGTGTCAGCTGCTGAGGTNATAATGACGGTNCTCCATGCNGGGGGGAAATTTGATGACAATACCTATAAGGTATCCGGTGGGNTACACGGAGTCGGTGTTTCCGTAGTTAATGCACTNTCTGAAGAACTTAGGTTGACTATCCGACGTCATGGCAAGGTCCATGAGCAGATTTATCATGATGGTGTACCNGCTGCGCCATTGTGTGTTGTTGGTGAAACAGAAGGTACAGGCACTGAATGTCATTTCAAGCCTAGCCGCGTTACATTTTCAAATATAAAATTCAGTTACGACATTTTAGCCAAANGACTGCGAGAATTATCATTTTTAAATTCTGGAGTAAAAATAAAACTTAAAGATGAACGGTCTGGAGTTGAGGAAGTTTTTGAGTACGAAGGTGGTTTACAAGCATTTGTCGTTTANTTGAATCAGAATAAAAATCCTATTAANAAAGTGTTTTATCTTTGTGTGGAAAAAGAAGANGGAACTACGGTCGAGGCTGCGTTGCAGTGGAATGATGGTTACCAAGAAAATATATATTGTTATACAAATAACATTCCTCAACGAGACGGAGGAACTCACCTTGCGGGATTTCGTGGAGCACTAACACGAACTCTAAACACGTATATGGAAAAAGAAGGTTATTTTAAGAAAAATAAAATTTCTACGACTGGTGATGATTCTAGGGAAGGTCTTACCGCTATCCTGTCTGTAAAAATACCAGATCCTAAATTTTCATCCCAAACAAAGGAAAAACTTGTTTCCTCTGAAGTAAAAGCCATTGTTGANNAGGCTATGGGNGATAAATTTTCTGATCATTTATTAGAAAATCCANCGGAAGCTAAGATTATTGTCCAAAAAATGTTAGANGCTGCAAGAGCTAGAGATGCAGCTCGTAAAGCNCGTGAAATGACACGACGNAAAGGNGCTNTAGATATNGCAGGGTTGCCTGGTAAATTAGCTGACTGCCAAGAAAAAGATCCCGCTTTATCAGAACTGTATTTAGTGGAGGGTGATTCGGCNGGNGGNTCAGCAAAGCAAGGTAGNAACAGGAAAACTCAGGCGATATTACCACTGAAAGGTAAAATANTGAACGTTGAAAAGGCGCGTTTTGACAAAATGTTATCGTCTGCTGAGGTGGGCACACTGATTACTGCGTTAGGCTGTGGCATTGGTCGAGAAGAATATCACCCAGAAAAAGCCCGATATCATAATATTATTATCATGACAGATGCAGATGTGGATGGAGCTCACATCAGAACATTATTGCTTACCTTTTTCTTTCGTCAAATGCCAGAGCTTATCGAGAACGGATATATCTACATAGCTCAGCCNCCTCTTTATAAAGTGAAGAAAGGAAANCAAGAGCAATACCTCAAAGACGAAGATTCTCTTGAAGAATACCTAATGCAATCAGCTATGGATAAGGCCGGTCTTTATGTTAATCCCGATGCACCTCCGATTGAAGGTTTGAGATTAGAATCGCTCATAAAAGAGTATAAAAANATTGAAAACTTAACNCTTCGATTATCAAAGCTGTATCCCTTGTCTTTCCTTCAGCAACTTATTTATTCACCTGAAATTACTGAATCCCTGTTAGAACACCACGAAGAAGCTGAAAAATGGGCAAGTAATATGGAATCTAGTTTACTTGCCACCTGTGACGCNACCGAGCGTTTTAGTGTTTCTGCAAAGAAAGATCCTGAGCGGAAGTGGTATTTTATGGAAATTCAACGGGTAGCCCATGGTACGCCGCACAATTATATTGTTAGCCACGACTTTTTAATTTCAAAGGAATATCAATCTATAGTTGCTCTAGGGCGCCAACTCCAAGGTCTTATTGAAGATGGGGCTTATATCCAGAGAGGTGAGAAGATACTTGAAATTACCGAATTTAAAGAGGCCCTGCAATGGCTAATAACAGAATCAAAAAAAGGCCATGCCATTCAACGGTATAAGGGTTTAGGTGAAATGAACCCCGATCAACTGTGGGACACCACGATGAATCCCGAAACTCGACGAATGCTTCGAGTGACGATACAGGACGCTATTGCAGCTGATCAAATATTCACCACATTAATGGGGGACCAAGTGGAGCCTAGAAGGGAATTTATAGAAAAAAATGCGTTAAATGTTTCCAACTTAGATGTCTAATTTTAATTTGTTGGTCACGGTTATTTAAGGTTAGGGTTGTCTCCGGCTTTGCTTGTCCGCAGTTTCTTTTTCCATTTGGCTTATCTCGCACATTGTAGTGTTGATCCAGTCCTGTACCGCTTGATTAAGTTGCTTAGGTTTAAGATTTTTAGACTCGATTTTTTCACCTATAACCACTTTTATTGTACCGGGGTATTTTATAAATGATTTTGCTGGCCAATATTCACCAGCATTATGAGCAATTGGAAATACAGGATATCCACTTTGAGTTGCCAGCATTGCTCCTCCTACGGTAAAAGGAACTTGTTCACCCGGAAGTACCCTCGTGCCTTCGGGAAATAATAGGACCCAGGTTCCTTCCTTAAGACGATCTTTGCCTTGTACTAATAACTGTTTTAGTGTGTTAGTTTTTTGATCTCTATCGATAATAAGTGGTTTTAGTAACGCGATGGCCCATCCAAAAAAAGGCGTCCGCAACAGTTCTTTTTTCACTGCGGTAGAGGTGGGGCTCACTATTGTTTGAATAAAGCAGGTCTCCCAAGTACATTGGTGCTTGCTCAGTATAATTGCATTAGTTTTCTGATCTGTGAGTTGACGGATATTATCGAGTCCCTTTATGTCGTAGCTGATAGAACAGCTTACGGTTAGCCACCATAAAGTGAAGCGGGGCCAAAGAGAAATAAATCGATATCGATTTTCAAAAGACCAAAATCGACCAACGGTAATTGCTATTGTTGAAATAGTGATAATACTCACCAGAAAGCCGATGTAAAACAAGAGTGCTCGGATAAATAAAATGGGATGGCGAAGGGAGTCCATATTATTCCTATGTTACGGCCTTAAAATAGTGGGATAAGCACCGGTTTAGCACTAGGTGGATATAAGTTGGTTTACGTAGTGCGCTAAGTCATTAAACACTGCAGCCCTCTTTACGACCTCTGAATTCTCTTTCTCTGTCTTCTCGCCCTTTCCTGTTTTAACCAGAACACCCTGGCAACCAAATTTTTGTGCGCACTCTAAATCTTTTAGACTATCTCCAATAAAGGGGTGACCTGACAGTTTCACGTGATATTTTTTTTCTAATTGACTGAGCAGCCCTGTTTTTGGTTTGCGACAATCGCAGTTATCAGTTGGTAGGTGTGGGCAGTAAACAATGCCTGTAATTTTACCTCCCTGTTTTTCTACTAGACTTCGCAGTTTGTTGTGCATTCCCGTTAGGGTGGCAATATCATAGTAACTGCGCCCTATTCCTGATTGATTTGTAGCGATAAAAACGTGATAGCCCGCTTTGTAAAGTTTAGCGATGGCTTCAATGCTACCTGGAATTGGAATACATTCGTCTACAGTTCTAATATAATCGTCTGAGTCGTAATTAATGACGCCATCGCGATCGAGCACTATTACCTTGTCTGGGTTATTCATGATAGATGGTATTTCCCAATCAAAAAATTAGCCCTATAAATTTAACACGTTGTTTAGTTAAATCGGATTCAATAAACTGTGCTACTGAGATAACTCTGAAATATCTGCTACTTGTAGAAAAAGTTCTCGTAAATTATTCAATAAAATAAGGCGGTTGTCACGAATATCATCGTCATCTGTCATCACCATCACCTCATCAAAAAACCGATCTACCTCGGGCCTAAGAGTCGCCAGCAATTTCAACCCCTCATTATACTGATTGCGATCAAATAGTCGGGATGCCTCATTTCCCTGTTGATCAATTGCATTCGCTAATTTTTTTTCTGCATCCTCTATCAACAAACTCTCATTTATTTTTTTGTCGAAAGTAATTACTACCTTTTTTAGAATATTACTGACGCGTTTATTGGCTGCAGAAAGCGCTTGAGCGGCGGGGTTTTCTTTGAATTGAGCGATAGCCTTGACGCGTTTATTAAAATCACTGGGTTTACTAGGTTTAAGATTTGCTACAGCAATTATAACATCAGTATCGATTCCATCTTGTTTATACCAATCTCTAAATCGACCGTTGATAAAATCAAAAACATTTTGTTGAGTGTCTGTATCGGTAATCTTATTTCCTAGTAAAGTTGCGGCGTCATTAATAAGGCACTTCAAATCAAGATCCAAATCCTTCTCAATGATTATCCGCAATATCCCGAGTGCCGATCGTCTAAGAGCAAAGGGGTCTTTACTGCCAGATGGAGTTTGGCCTACGCCGAAAATGGCCACTATAGTATCGAGTTTATCGGCAATGGATAATGCAATACCTGGCTTAGATTGCGGTAGTGAATCACCTGCGTAACGAGGAAGGTATTGCTCCTCTATTGCTTGCGCGACCTCGCTGTTCTCTCCGCAATGACTGGCGTAATAACGCCCCATAGTGCCTTGCAAATCTGGAAATTCTCCTACCATTTCTGTTACCAGATCTGCTTTACATAACTCTCCTGCCCTTTTTGCATTAGTACTGGCATCACCGATTTCTTTTGCGATGCTATTTGCTAAAGCGCTTATCCGTTGGGTTTTTTCAAATACAGTGCCAAGGTTTTCTTGAAATACAAGTTTGTGTAAGCGTGAATTATACTTTTCAAGAACTTGGCTTTTATCTGTGTTAAAGAAAAAAGCGGCGTCTGCTAAACGAGGACGAATGACCTTTTCGTTCCCCGCTATTACTTTTTCTGGTTCTTTGCTTTCAATATTACTAACAGTAATAAACACTGGTAGTAGTTTTCCGTTAGCATCTAGCACTGGAAAGTATTTTTGGTGTTCTTTCATCGCGGAGATTAAACATTCCTGAGGAATCTCCAAGAATGACGGATCAAATTTACCAGCCAATGCCACCGGCCATTCTACCAATCCTGTTACTTCGTTAAGGAGATCTTCCTCAATTTGAGCTACGCCGGATAATGATTTGGCGATAGTTTCAACCTGCTGTTTAATGATGGCTTTCCTTTTATCAAAGTCGGCGATAACACGACCGACTTTTTCTAGGGTTTCTTCATATTCTCCGATTGACTTGATAACAATTTTACCCGTGCTGTGAAATCTATGGCCTAGGCTGGTGTTAGAAGCTGTTTTGCCGAGAATAGTGGCCGTGATAACTTTGTCATCGAACAGTAAAATCAACCAGTGCACGGGCCTAACAAAAGCAATTCGATGACTACCCCAAGTCATACGTTTGGGTATAGGTAGCTTAGAAAGAGAATCTTCAATAATAGCGGGTATCAGTACTTCGGTATCTTGGCCTAATTGATTGTTTTCGAACACCAACCAAGTGCCTTTTTTTGTCTCTTGAGTTTGTAATTGATCTATCTCAACTCCACAAGATTTTGCAAAGCCCAAAGCTGCTTTACTTGGGTTTCCTTCAGCATCGTAGGCGGCTTTTAAGGAGGGCCCTTTTCGTTGAACAGTTTGGTTCTCTTGTTTTATTGCTAATCCGGAAATTTTTATAGCCAGACGCCTAGGAGTAGCAAATGACTGTATTGCAGCAAAGGAAAGCTTATTGGAAATAAGCCCTGCCCTAACCCCTTCAGTGAAGGCATCGCTGAGTTTCTTTAGCGCTTTAGGGGGCAGCTCTTCTGTGCCGAGTTCAACCAGTAAGTCAGCGACTTCGTTAGACATTATTGTTCTCCCGCCAATGGAAATCCTAGAGCTTCCCGGGTGTCATAGTAGCTCTGAGCAACCGCTCGTGATAAAGCGCGAACTCGCAATATAAAGCGTTGTCGTTCTGTTACAGAGATGGCGCGACGGGAATCCAATAAATTAAAAGTGTGGGAAGCTTTGAGTACATATTCATAAGCGGGTAAGGGTAAGGATTTATCGATTAGCGACTGACTTTCTGATTCGCAAAAATCAAAAAACGTAAACATTTCTTTTACATTGGCGTGCTGGAAATTAAAGGCAGACATCTCTTTTTCATTTTGTAAAAAGATATCACCGTAGCTGACGTTGTATCCGTCGTTATTTCCTTTTGACCAAATGAGATCATAAACGCTGTCTACCTCTTGCAAGTACATTGCAATCCGCTCTAGGCCGTAGGTGATTTCGCCAGTAACAGGATAGCAATCTAAACCACCCACCTGTTGGAAGTAAGTAAATTGGGTGACCTCCATACCGTTTAACCATACCTCCCAGCCTAAGCCCCAAGCGCCCAACGTGGGTGATTCCCAGTTATCTTCCACAAACCGAACATCGTGTACTGTGGTATCTATACCTAGCATTTTCAAAGAGTCTAAATAGAGGTCTTGTATATTGTCTGGTGAAGGTTTAAGCACAACTTGAAATTGATAGTAATGCTGCATTCTATTGGGGTTTTCCCCATAGCGTCCATCCGTAGGTCTACGACAGGGCTGCACATAAGCGGAGCGCCATTTTTCCGGACCGATGGCGCGCAAAAAGGTGGCTGGATGAAAAGTGCCAGCACCGACTTCCATATCTAGCGGTTGTATGATGACGCAACCGTGATTTGCCCAATATTGTTGTAAGCTTAGGATTAGCCCTTGAAAGGTGCTGGCGTCAACCATTGTATCGTTCATTGAATTGGGACCATTGTTGCTAGCATAGCTACTAGCCTAGTTGATAGTTTATGTTATTAGCTTAGTTTTGAGCGTAAAGTGCTTGAATTAAAATATGTGGGCTGAAATTAGTGGGTCAGATAAAAAGGGGCGATTATAACTCCTGCCGCCAATTGGAACAAAGGAATGATGCTAGTTTGGGATAAATAGAGATACGCACGCGCCGGGCATCGACAGTTTGTTTTGCAGTTCGATATAACCCCTTTTGTTGTCGGCCTCATGCATCTCGCAAATTTGTTTGGCAAAATAGAGGCCTAGTCCAGTATTGCCCTCCTCTAGGTTTAGTTCTGAATTTTGGCCCTGATGTTTAAGAATATATTCAGGAAATCCATTGCCATCGTCTTCTATACGAATGACGGTATAGTCTTTAAGATTGCTCGCTGATAGCTTTATGTTACTCACCCCCGCTTTAACAGCGTTATAGATACTGGTATCAATGACATTTGTTATCAATTGGACATCAAAGAATGCCAGTAGATCTTCGTCACAATGATAGGAGAGCGACACCCCGTAGGCTTTTTCAGTTAAACGGTGTTTTAAACAAATATCTTCTAGTATTTCTTCAAGAGCATGTTGGTCCACATGAGGTGTATATTCTTGGGCATTGCGCTTATAGGTGGTCAAAATTCTGCTGAGCTCATTGCTAATAGATGCCGCTTCGGATCTCACTTGAGCCACTTCAGATTCCTTTTTATTATCTAAATCCAAGTCGGCGATTAGCTGTTCTACTTTAATCAGCATTAATCCAAAGTCGTTTTTGATCTCGTGAATGGAGGATGCAAGCAAGGTAGCCAAGGTTTGTTCTCGGTCTATGGGTCCTGGGTCTATGGGTCCTGGGTCCGCTGGATTCACATTATCCATGGGGCTGTTTATCGGACTTTCTATAGTTCTATAGTTTACAGGTCCCTGCTCTTCAGGTTCACGGTTCATAGCATTTTCTCCAACTCATCAAACATAATCTTTAGTTTTCGGAAGCGCTTATGACGCTTATCATCTTCAGGTATTTTTTCTAGTCTCGTAAAGTGTTTGCTACATTTTAAAATAGCATGTTCCGAGGGGCCCTTTTTTTGCATGAAAGTGACGTAGGCTTGTACGGTATTTAAAACAATACTAAGGCTAGCTGCATCGTTTGACGCGGCTTGTTCGAACATATCAATTGATTCTTGTAGCTGATCCTTTTCAAATAATTCGACACCTTTGTTATTGAAAGTATCAATATTCTCCAATACCATCTCTTCGTTCGCTTTTGTCACAACCTCTTTTAGATAGTCGTTTGTGTTATTGTCGAACATGGCTTGTTGTTTCGGATCATTAATAAAATTCATGGCTTCTTCAATGTCGAGATTTTTCACCATGCCCTTCCCCACCTCTAATGCTAAATCAGGGCTGGGGTCTTCACTTAAGGCCTCATAATATTTTAATGCTTGTGCGGTTGCAGTCTTGGCATCATCATTTCTCCCCAAATTTTTGTAGGAATTACCTTCTAGTAAACTTGCTCTTATCTGAACATCTTGATCTGTATTGTATTCTTTTTTTAAATCCTCTAGGGTCCTGAAAACTTCTGCGGTCGCATTTTGTTTGCTTCTGGATCCGCCGTCTAGCAACTGTGGTTGTAGGGCGTTAGCTAAACGTAAATAGCTTTTTGGTGTTTTGTGGCAGGAGTGTTTTCCTAGATCTACGGAACGCCTGGAGGCTTGTACGGCGACGTTCCAATCATCATTTATTTCAGCCATTTTGGAAAGATGTTGTTGTCGTAGTATTGCTTTGGGAGATAGTTCCACCGCTCGCTGTAGGATTTTTTGTGCTTCTTTGGTATTGCCTTGTGCTTCAAAAATTTTAGCTAGCCAATCAAACGCTTCCACATATTTTTCATTAGAATTAGCAAGTCGTTGAAGAATATTTCTGCCTTCATCATAACGGCTTTGGTAGTACATAACCTTAGCCATACCTAAGAGAGCCCAAGCTACTTTTCGGATATCGATAACGGTTTCGTAAAGCTCTTCAGCCTCGTCCATACGATGAGCATCCATCAAGAGGCGACCCTTAATTCGATAGGTGGGTAAAGCGAATTTTGGTTGATCTAAAATGAGCTGATCACAGGCCTCTAGGGCACCGTCAATACTGTTGAGATCGATTGCCCTATTTATTTCATAGTAGATAAGTTTTGTTTTTAAAATTCTATCCAATCTTGTTTTTAAATCTTCAAATGTCATCGGTTTAGCGATGTATCCATCAGGATGATATTCCAATGCGCCCATCACCATTTCAACGGTTTGAGAGGCGGTAACCAGGATGAAAATCGATGACGCTTTCAGTAACTTTGTGTGGCGGGCTTCTTCTAATACTTGTTGACCATCCTTACCACGACCTAATTCATAGTCGGCAAGAACGATGTCGTAGGGTTGTAAGTTCAGCTTATGGATAGCGTCTTCACCCGTTTTAGCCACATTAATATCTTGAATACCCAGATTTTCCAGCATTGATTTTAGCTGAGTGCACATCGCTGCCTGGTCTTCAATAATCAACACTTTTTTCGTTGAATACTTTATTACTGCCATTAGCTATCTAGTTGCACTCCGAATAGTAGGCTTCCCTTATTAGAAGGTTAGAAAACCAACAGCCATTTGGCTAGAGAGATTAAGATATTTTCGGTTTAGATCGGTTTTTGTCCTATTAATAGGGCAGTGTCACCGTTTAGCTCGCCTTGGTCCTTGATAATTCGTTGTGAGTAAGTGCCCACTTCTCGGTAGATTAGGATGGTGAGATCAGGAAATAGAGAGAGTAGTTCATTTTGTGATAGTAGATATTTAGCACTGGATGGGCCAGCGGTGGATTTTTTGTCTTGAAGAAATGTTTGGTAAAACAGTACACCGCCGGGCTTTAAAGCCTTGTTTATGGACTTGCATATTGGTCTATGGAGGAAGTTAGTCACCACAATTAGGTCAAAACTGGATTCCTCTGGGGGGTTGTTTTCAATATCACGGAGGGAGGTTTTGATTGAGAGCCCTTGATTGTTAGCGAACTTAGTGAGGTGCTTAAGGGCGACTGAAGAGCTATCCCAAGCATGAGTGTCTAAGCCTAGGTTGGCAAGATACAGAGAGTTTGCGCCCAGTCCACAAGCTAGGTCCAGAGCGATACCTTGATGCGGGATTAGTTGAGAGAATAAAGACAATACAGATGCTGGGAGTCCGGGTTCAAGGGCATTTTTATAGCGCTTATCCCATTTATCGCTTAGTTTTTGATTTGTCAGTGATTTGTACCTTGTCTTTTAGTGCATGTGACAGAATCAATCAGGTTCGGGCCCATTAGCTAAGCTCTTCCATTCTTGTTCGAATAACTCGGTTAATTTAGACTCTTGAAATGGATTTTTTGTCTTCCAATTCAACTTGTTATCGAATTTTTCTGTTGCGTAGGTCTTGATAATAAAATGAGCGTCAGCCAGGTAAATATCGGCCCTATCATTATCATCGCAGAATCTGTACAGCTTCTCTAACGCAAAATTAGTTAGGGCTTCATTTTCTAAGTGGATTTGCTCTGCTAATTGCTGAATGCGTTTTTCAACCATTCGATCGAAGTTTTCCCAGCTTAGCATCCAGTTTAGATTATGTTGCTCAGAATCTGATAAGCCAGGTAAATCCGGATTATCATCAGCACCCATATGAGCTCTTTCGAGCATTGATATTTCAGCGTCTAGCTCTTTTAGGCGGTTAGAGCGCTCGCTCTCAGGCATGTCGATGACTAACTCGGCGTCATCTGCCAAACCATCTACTTGGTTATGAGATGTATCATCCTTGTTTCGTTGTGACATTTGGTGGGCCTTTCCTTTGTAAGGGTGTGTTCTAAGGTTTGAAAAACAACCTTTATTTTCACGACCGTTTGCAACTATATTTTCACGATCGTTTGCAACCATGACCGAATTTTACTCTCAAGTTGCTGTGCGTGTCATTCGTTGTTTCTATGTGTTTTTGTTACTGATAATTACGAAAATGACTTCCAAACCAGTACTTTAGACGGAAAGTGCTACTGACTTAACGAACTTTGTTAAACATAAGTTGTACAAATCAACGGTTATCTTACTTACATTGATTAATTAAGCTTAATTAATTGTCATTAGCACTTTGCCAAATGTTTGATTACTACTAATTAGATTATAGGCCTTATCCAAATCATTAATTGGGAATCGATGATCAATGATGGGTTTGATTCTGTTTTCTAGGACTAATGGCCATACGTTGTCCCTCAAATCACTTAGTAATCGTGATTTATCTGCTTGGCTTCTGCTCCTCAAGGTTGAGCCTATGACTCTTATCCGTTTTACTAACAGTCGCCCGATGTCGAGGTCTGCTGAGCGTCCTCCCATTAACCCAATGATGACTAATCGGCCATCGGTGTTAAGTGCTTTAATATTATCTTGCAGATATCCTCCCCCTATAGGGCAAAGGATGACATCGAAGCCCTTCCCTTCAGTCCATGTTTTGACGGAGTCGATAAAGTTTTCCTCTTGTCGCACAGCACCGTTATTAGCACCCAATGCCAAACATCGATCCAACTTTTCTTGGGTCCCTACAGTAACTGCACAGGGGTGATTAAATGCGTGGCAAAGTTGAATGGCAGCAGTACCCACCCCGCTAGCGCCCGCGTGTATCAGAACCCTCTCCCCTGCCTTAATTTGTGTTTCGATAAAAATGTTGAGCCATGCTGTTGCCAATACTTCAGGTAAGCCTGCAAAGTCGAGAGGATTGGAAATCTCTTGCGGAACCGGGAGGCAGTGATCAGCTGGACAGGTTACGTATTCGGCATAGCCACCAGCGCTTAATAAAGCACAAACCCTATCACCTATTTCGAAACCGGTAACCCCTTCACCTACAATGTCCACCAAACCTACGCACTCAAGTCCGGGAATATCGCTTGCGCCTGGAGGCGGAGGGTAAAGTCCCGCCCGTTGCATTAAGTCGGCTCTATTAACGGCGGTTGCTTCAATTTTAATACGAAGCTCACCTGGTTTTGGTTCAGGTGTTTCCACTTCAGTCCAATTGATGGATTGGTCTTTACCAAATAATATTGCTTTCATCTTTTCTAAAACCTTTTGCTGTTAATACCTGTAGTTTTCAATACCGATAGTTTTCAAAACCTATCTTCTCCAAAACATGGGGCTGAATAATACCAGTAGGGTGAAAACCTCCAGCCTGCCGAGTAGCATTGCAAAACACAATATCCATTTTGCCGTGTCACTGATATCGCCATAATGGGTAGAGACCGCACCTAGCCCGGGACCCAGGTTATTAATGGATGCCGCCACTGCGGAGAATGAAGTTTCAAAGTCTAATCCTGTTGCCAGTATTGCTAAAAGTAGTACTGCGAAAAGTGAAACGTACACACCAATAAATCCCCAAACGGCTTCGACAACTCTATCGTTAACAGGTTTATTCCCTATTTTTATAGCAAATATAGCATTGGGGTGAATTAGACGACGCATTTCTCGTACCCATTGCTTTGACATTAATAATGCGCGAATCACCTTAATGCCGCCCCCAGTGGAACCTGCACAACCACCAATAAAACTACCCATGAGTAGGAGGGTAGGGATCAGTGTTGGCCAAGCGGAAAAGTTTGCGGTGGAGAAGCCGGTGGTTGTTGAAATAGAGACTGCTTCAAACAAGCCGAATCGGACAGCACTCAAAACGGAATCATAAGAGTTATTAAATATGAGTGTAAGAATGGTTATTAGGACAATCGCTGCCATCACTTGAAAGTAAAATACAAATTCCGCGTCGCCTAGGTAATGCAGTACAGAGCGGCTACGCCAACTGACAAAATGTAGGGCGAAGTTAATACCGGCAAAAAACATAAAAAAGACACATACCATCTCGATTGCGGGATTGTCGAAGAACGCAATGCTTTTATCATGAGTAGAGAAGCCCCCAATAGCCACTGTAGAAAAGCTATGACAAATGGCATCGAATATATCCATGCCTGCTAACCAATAAGAAAAGCCACAGACGACCGTCAACGCAACGTAAATATACCAAAGAGCCTTCGCTGTTTCTGTGATGCGAGGCGTTAACTTGTTATCTTTGATAGGCCCTGGCGTTTCTGCTCGGTATAACTGCATGCCACCAATACCTAACATGGGCAGAACGGCAACCGCTAAAACGATAATACCCATACCACCGAGCCATTGTTGCTGCTGTCGATAAAATAAAATGGATTTTGGTAAATTATCAAGACCAGTTAATACGGTTGCGCCGGTTGTTGTCAGTCCAGAGACAGACTCAAACACGGCATCGGACACGGACATACTCGGGTTTTCTGAGAGTATATAAGGAATTGATCCTGACAAACTCCACACCGTCCAGAGTACAACCACGACGATAAAACCATCTCTCACTCTTAGTTCTTGTTTGTGTTTATACATTGTTAGCCAGCAAAGTAGACCAACAGCGAGAATAATCGTAAAGGCGGTAAAGAAGGGGATTTCGCCGCCGTCTTGATAGATGAGCGCCACAATTGCCGGCGGTAGCATGGTGACGCTATACACCGTTAAAAGTACGCCAATAATGCGCAATGTAATACCAAAGTGCATCGCGGTTTCCTATCTAATGCCGATATTAGTTAAAAGAATGAGATACCTACCTGAAACAGGCGCTCGACATCACGAATTCTGCGTTTATCAATTAAGAACAGTATGACATGGTCATCTTGCTGTACCACTACATCATCATGGGCAATGATGACCTTTCCTTTACGCACAATTGCGCCGATATTGGCGCCTTCTGGCAAATCTATATCACCAATGGCTTTGCCCACCACTTTCGAAGATTTCTCATCACCATGAGCGATTGCTTCGATTGCTTCAGCTGCACCGCGCCGTAGAGAGTGCACATTAACCACGTCACCGCGCCGCACATGAGTCAGTAGACTGCCTATGGTTGCTTGCTGAGGAGATACCGCTATATCGATATCTCCACCTTGAACAAGATCTACATAAGCGGGATTATTAATGAGGGTTATTACTTTTCTGGCCCCCAACCTTTTGGCTAGCATCGACGACATGATGTTGGCTTCATCGTCATTGGTGACTGCTAGAAAAACATCAGTATCTTCAATGTTTTCTTCCAGTAACAGATCTTGATCAGATGCGTTGCCCTGTAGCGTGACGGTGCGATGTAGCTTTTCTGATAACGCTCGACAGCGGTCTGGATTGTGTTCAATGATCTTTACCTGATAACGGTTTTCGATAGCCTCTGCCAAGCGTTCTCCAATATTGCCGCCACCAGCGATAATAATGCGTTTGTAGTTGTGTTCCAGTCGTCGTAGTTCACTCATTACTGCACGAATATGGTTACGGGCGGCGATAAAAAACACTTCGTCATCGACCTCTATAACGGTGGATCCTTCAGGAATAATGGGCCGATCACGGCGGAAAATCGCGGCGACTCTGGTGTCCACATTAGGCATATGTTGCCTCAGATAACGCAGCTCTTGGCCCACTAGTGGGCCGCCGTAATAGGCTTTCACCGCCACCAACTGAACTTCTCCTTCGGCAAAATCCAAAACCTGTAGCGCTCCCGGATGCTCTATTAAGCGTTTAATATAGTTAGTCACTACTTGTTCTGGGCTAATAATGACGTCAATTGGTATGGCGTCATTATTAAAAAGAGATTCTTCAGCAAGATAGGAGGTGGAACGTACCCGCGCAATTTTGGTAGGGGTCCTGTGTAGTGAATAGGCGCACTGGCAGGCGATCATATTTATTTCGTCACTACTGGTGACCGCAATTAGCATATCAGCGTCGTCGGCACCGGCTTGCTTAAGTACTGATGGGTGGGAGCCCATGCCTTGAACGGTGCGAATATCCAGGCGATCTTGAAGTTCTCTCAGGCGTTCTCCATTGATGTCGACTACGGTAATGTCGTTTTCTTCATTTGCCAAGTTTTCAGCTAAGGTTCCGCCAACCTGTCCTGCTCCTAAAATAATAATTTTCATATGGTTGTTTAAGGATTGGTTGTTTGTGAATTAGTTGTTATTGGGTCAGTTGTTTTTCGGGCAATAGTCAGGAATTGTTATCTAACCGTTTTTTAAATTTCGCATAAAAAAAGCCATCATGCCCGTTATGGGTGGGGAAAAGTTGCAAACCCATTCCTACAGCGCAGGATTCTTCATCTGAAAATGCACTTTCATTTGAAAATAAGGATAGCTCCTTTTCGCCATAGAGCGCCATTGGCTGTGCATCCGCCTGTAATGCTAGAAAGGATGTTACAACCATTTCATTTTCATCGGGCAAAATGGAACAGGTGCAGTATAACAACTCTCCCCCAATTTTAAGCTTTTGCCAGCAGATTAGTAATAATTCTAATTGTTGTTTTACTAAAACGGCGATGTCTTTTTCCCGTCGTAGCCATTTTATATCGGGGTGCCGACGAATCACGCCGGTGGCGGAGCAGGGGGCATCCAGTAGTATTCGGTCGAAGGTTTCGTCGTCTTGCCATAGCTCGGGGGCGGCTATGTCGGCACTCAACACGGTAGCCTCTAACTGTAATCTGTTTAGGTTCTCAGTCACACGTCGGTTGCGTACCTCACTAATATCGACGGCCACTAGTTCCTTTAGGTCAGGGCATTTTTCAAGAATATGACAAGTTTTACCGCCGGGGGCAGCGCAGGCGTCAAGAATGCGGTCATTGGCTTGGGGAGCTAAAAAAAGAGTAGCCAGTTGGGCTGCTTCGTCTTGTACTGAGACCCAGCCGTCGCTAAAGTGTGGGAGCTTGTCTACGACGCAGGCTTGCTCCAACTGAATGCCCTCGGGGCTGTGGGCCAGGGGTTTTGCAGCGATGCAATTGTCATCGTTTGACAGCAAGCGTAGGTAATGTTCTCGATTTGTTCTCCGTGTGTTAACCCTTAAGCTCATGGGGGCCTGTTGATTATTTTGCTCCAGTATTCCTTGCCAATGGTTTGGCCAGGCTTGTTTGATTTTATCCGTCAACCACTTTGGGTGAGCTGTTTGGATATTGATATCTTGCGATAGCGCCGCCAGTAGCTCTTGTTTATTGCGTTGAAATCCCCGCAATACACCATTGAGTACGGCGCAGGCCCATTTCTTTTTAAGTTGCTTTGCTGCTTCGACGGTTTCTCCAATAGCCGCGTGATCGGGGGTTCTAAGATAGAGCAGTTGGTATAAGCCTAATAAAAGTAGCCAATTAATATCGCTGTCTTTTGGCTTAAAGGGTTTACGCAACAGCTGGTTAACAATTGCTTGCAATCGATTTCGCCAACGCAGCACACCAAAACACATCTCGCGGATAAAGGCTTCATCTTCGGAAAGATCGGCTTTACTTAACACTTCCGAGAGTGATCTGTTGGGCCCCGCGCCAGGGAGCACCTTGTTTAAACATAAAGCAGCTTGAGTTCTACTATTCATCAGATTTGATTAGTGCCGATCGAAATGAAGGCCTGGTTTAAAGAGGGCTTTTTTGGAGTTTAACAAAGCATCCACATTTAATGGTTTTTTACCTTGTAGTTGTAGTCGCGTAATGCGCAGTATGCCATCGCCGGTAAGCACATCTATCCCGGCTTTATTTGCGGAGATAATGGTTCCCGGTTCCAGATTGTTAGTTTGAGGGTTGGCTGACTGGCCTTGCGTAGATCCGGTCTCTGGCCACAATTCTTTTTCAGGTACTGTTGTTTCCCAAATTCGACAGGTGACATCATTAATTTTGGAAGTAGCTATTGGCCATGATTTGAAGGCGCGCACTAAGTTGTGCAGTGATATTGCCGATTGGCTCCACTGCATAGTCGCTTCCTGTTTGGATAATTTATGAGCGTAGGTGACCAAATTATTATCTTGTTTCTCGGGGTGAAGACGATTTTGGTCAGCCTTTGCTGAACATTCTTCTGTTAATAGATTTAAGCACTCTAGCAATGCGGTGGCACCCAGTGGCGCAAGTTTGTCATGCAGCTGTTCGCCTGTTTCATTATCGCCAATTTCGCATTGCTTTTTGAGCAGCATCTCGCCGGTATCCAATCCCTCATCCATCTGCATAATGGTGATACCGCTGGTACTGTCACCAGCAGCTATTGCTCTTTGAATGGGCGCGGCACCCCGCCATCGGGGTAAAAGGGAGGCGTGGACATTTAGGCAGCCGAGTCTCGGGCAATTAAGAATCACTTTTGGCAAAATTAAGCCATAAGCAACCACCACCATGATATCCGCGTCTAATTCGGAGAAGTTTTTCTGGTCTTCTTTCGCTTCAAAATTTCGTGGTTGAAAGACTGGTATTTCATGTTCCAAAGCCAGTTGTTTTACCGGGCTTGCTGTTAGTTTCTTCCCTCGGCCAGCAGGTCTATCGGGTTGGGTATAGACTGCGACTACTTGGTGCTTACTCGCCATAATGGCCTGTAGTGTTGACGAGGCAAACTCTGGAGTACCAGCGAAAATAACCCGTAATTTAGCGGCGTCTTCCGGTTTGTTAGGTGATTGAATCATAGAAATAGGGGGAATCTCATTACATATTTTATGAAAAATAAAGGCTGCTGATGCGACTTCTGTAGGACCAAGATGGGACTATAAGTTCAGTCGTTGTTGTTTCTCTAACTTTTTACGAATTCGTTGACGTTTTAATTTCGATATATAATCGACAAATAGTTTACCTTCTAGATGATCTACCTCGTGTTGAAGGCATATTGCCAATAGC
>JAESQG010000131.1 GCA_016765265.1 Pseudomonadales bacterium
TGAACCAAGTGTTTTTTGATGATGTCCGAGTTCCAAAAGCTAATTTGGTAGGCGCTGAAGGTCAGGGTTGGACCATTGCAAAATACCTGCTCACCCATGAGCGCACCACCATTGCCGGTGTTGCAGATTCAAAATTGAATTTCGCTAACATTAAAGAACTGGCGCAAACCCAAACAGCAAACGGTGCCCCACTGATAGAAGACGAGCAGTTACGCTTAAAACTAGCTGAGGAGGAAATTAAACTCCTAGCGCTTGAATACACTAATTTCCGTACTTTAGCCGATACCGCGGCGGGACGTGCGCCAGGTCCAGAATCTTCACTTCTAAAAGTGAAGGGTACTGAAACCCAACAATCGCTCTCAGAGCTCAGGGTAGAAATGGCAGGTAACTATGCCTATGTCTGGAAGGGCGACGAAACTGTCGCGCCTGCGGAATTTCTACATGCAACGGAACAATACAACTTCCTTCGGGCCTGCACTATCTATGGTGGAAGCACTGAAGTTCAAAAGAATGTTGTTGCCAAGATGTTATTGGGTCTTAAGTAAGAGGAGCTATTTATGGATTTTTCATTATCAAATGAGCAAAAACTCATTAAAGACGCCGTGGAAAAATTTGTCAGAAATGAATACGATTTCGAAACACGTAATAAAATTATTGCAACTGAAGAAGGTTTTGATCGAGCACTCTGGAAACAATTTGCTGAGCTCGGTTGGCTAGGCATCTCATTTTCTGAAGAAGATGGTGGTTTTGGCGGCGGCGCCACTGACACGAACATTATCATGGAAGCGTTTGGACAGGGCATGGTTGTTGAACCTTATCTAGCCACGGTAGTTCTGGGCGGCAATGCATTAGCTCTAGGCGGTACCACTGAGCAAAAACAAGAAGTATTAGAGAGTGTCATCTCCGGTGAGACATTGTTGGCCCTGGCTTATGCTGAAGCACAATCTCGCTATCAGTTATCGGATATTAAAACCCAGGCGACGAAATCTGGCGACCAATTCAGTTTGAATGGAGAGAAAGTCGTCATTTATGGTGGTGCTTGGGCAGACAAAATCATTGTATCAGCTCGTACTAGTGGCGATCAGACCTCCGAAGAGGGAATCACCTTATTCTTAGTGGATGCGAAAGCGAAAGGGGTAACAGTTAACGCCTATCGTTCAATGGACGGTGCTCGCATGGCGAACATTGTGTTCAATAGTGTGACTGTTGGCGCTGACGCAATAGTGGGACAAATAGACCAAGGATATGCCCTACTAAACCAAGTGATTGATCATGGAATCTCTGCTTTGTGTGCAGATGCCATCGGTGAAATGAATGCTGTGTTTCAAAAAACATTGGCTTTTGTTAAAGAAAGAGAACAGTTTGGTGTCGCCATCGGCTCTTTTCAGACTATCCAACATCGCCTGGTAGATATGTTTATGGCAGTGGAATCCAGCCGCTCTATGGCAATCATGAATGCGTTAAAACTTTCATCTGCTGATCTAATCGAGCGTAAAAAAGCAGTCTCTGCAGCAAAAGTGTATATCGGGCAAAATGCTCGCCATTGTGCTCAAGAAGCTGTGCAGCTACACGGTGGAATAGGGGTGACGGAGGAACTCGATATTGGTCACTATTTTAGAAGACTGACACTGTTCTGTGGTGCATTTGGAAGCACCGATTATCACTTAAAGAGATTTTCCGATTTAAGCTACTAGTATCGAAATTCGGTAGATCACAAAAAAAGCCCAGATTCCTCTGGGCTTTTTCAATTTTAGGCTCTGAATCTTGTTACTTAGCCTGCGCTTTNAAATGNGGTACTATTAANGCCATTTCTTCAGTCGCACTTTTCGGCACAGAATAATTTGCCTCATCACGAATTTCCTCAAGTCTATCTCTCACAGTTTCAAGAGTTAGATCCTTATCATAAATGCCTTTGGTCACGCCGATGAAAACTCGGCTTATTCGGCCAGATGCGGCTGAGTATATCTCACCACTAACCGAACAACTTTCGTGGGCTAAATAACCAACAATAGGAGACACTAAACTGGGATCCATATTAATGGTACCACCGCCGCCGCCCATCAAATCCTCTGTCATACGGGTTTTTGCACCTGGCGCTAGCACATTAGATTTAATATTATATTTTGCCCCTTCAACTGCCATAACATTGCTTAATCCGACAATTCCCATTTTGGCTGCGCCATAATTGACTTGGCCAAAGTTACCGAAAATACCCGCTGCAGAGGAAGTATGAATGACGCGACCATACTTTTGCTCTCGCATCAGTTCCCAAGCTGCTTGCGCCACCCAAACAGAACCGTTCAAATGCACTTCAAGAACAGGATTATAGAGCTCAGGCGTTAAGTTGCGGAACGACTTATCCCGTAATATACCTGCATTATTGATAATAATGTCCACGCGTCCAAATGCATCTACCGCAGTTTTTATGATGCCTCCAGCGCCTTCAGGCGTAGACACCGAATGCCCATCGGCAATAGCCTCACCACCGGCTTCTTTAATTTCAGCAACCACTTTATCCGCAGGNCCNATAGATCCATCGGCGCTACCATCAACCGAACCACCCAAATCGTTAACAACGACTTTTGCTCCGCGAGATGCCAATAACATTGCGTGAGAACGCCCTAATCCACCCCCGGCACCGGTTATCACCGCCACTTTCCCGTCGTATCTAAGATCATCTGACATATCTATTTCCTTTTTTATTTTACTGAAAATTTGAGTGTGCTTTTATCTAAACAATCGCTAACCAGATGCGATGTTCGCGCTAGATACTTGCATGACTGCTTCCGTCCGCAATCAGAAACATACCATACCATCAGAAACATACCATAGATGCTGGGATGAGTGTAAGAGAGACATTCTCCGTTGTTTTTCCATCAACGCTTCAATTGAGATCAGTTGAGATCAACAGAACTTTCAATAAGGGAAAATCGCGTAAAAAATGATATCGATTTTGGGGTGTATCAGCGCCCGGTAGCATCAGAACCTTCTTTTCACCTTATCTCTGAGTTAAGCTAGTCCGTGACTTATGTTTGTTAATCAAAAATGACACACGTTAAAAAGGATGAATACGATGGCTACATTACTTGATCAACCTAGGGTTAAACCTTTGGACATAGGAAGTTGGGACACGGAACTGAAAAAAAGTTCATGGATTCCTGAGGACGTAACGGAAAATCTCAGCTGCCTGAAATGATGGCAAAAGTGTTTAACGTAACGGCAACATTAGCAAATCATCCCGTCTTAGCCAAAAGCTGGAATCAATTTGCAATGCATATTATGGGCACGAATACCCTAGAAGCTCGTCTTCGTGAAATTGCGATTATTCGCATAGGTTATCTTAATAAATCCGATTATGAGCTTTCACAACATGCCTGGATCGGCGAAATGAGTGGGCTAACAAAGGAGGAAGTGATACGTGTTACGAAAGGCCCTAGCGCGCCAGGATGGAGTGATATAGAAGCACTGGTAATTCGTGCAACCGATGAGCTGAAGGAATCCAGTTTAGTGTCCACCGAAACTTGGAATGCTTTGTC